>CAZFOX010000467.1:0-4839 GCA_964520565.1 uncultured bacterium
CATAAAGATCCCATCGGCATCTGTTTGATGATTCCGCTTTCGTCCAGAAAGACGAAATATACGCTTGAACCGTCTCCATAGATCGCGATGGTATTTCCCTTGTATTCTCGATAGGCCAGCGGGTGGTGGCATTCCCGGTACAGTTCGTCGACCGTGATGGATTGGTTATAGAAAGAGGCCACTTTCCTCGTGCTCCATCGGCAATACTCAGCGTGAGCAAGCAAGGCCACCGCATCCAATACGGCTGCGGAAAGGATCATAGAACAGAGAAGGTACTTTCGTTTACGAAACGTCCAAAGACAAATCTGAGGAATGGCGAAAGAGAGAGCTATCAAGAACAGAAGGCTGAACTCAACTAGTCCAAGGCCATAGTATTGAAGAAAGCGAGCGACGATCAACTGCATGGGTATGCATAATGCCAGGGAAGTAAAAAATAAGCCGGTTGAAGGAACAAGAAGGGCGAGATGACAAATCCATTTCATCCGGTTCATCCAGGATGTCAGACGATCGACTGATTGAATGATGTCTTTGTATTCCATATTTGAGATTTTCCCCAAAGATTTTGACAGGATTGTTATATCATAAAGTTTTGAAAATATCACCGAGGACAATCAATAAACCTTTGAAAGCGATACCCTCGAGGGCATGATACGGGTGATTTCCCTATGACGAACATAAATAAGGTTGACGATCAAAATGGTGGATAAAATCAATGAAATATTTTCACACGAACTGAGTTTTTGGCTGATCCTGGGTTTTTTGGGGCAGGCTGTGTTTGCGGGGCGGTTTATCGTGCAGTGGATCGCCAGCGAAGTTGCCAAGAAGAGCGTGATCCCCGTTGCATTCTGGTATATGAGTATCGCCGGGTGTTTGATGACCCTGGCGTACGCATTTCACCGGGCCGATCCCGTATTTATTATGGGGTATCTTTTCAACTGCCTGATCTATTTCCGCAATCTGTATTTCATTTACACACATAAAGAAAAGGTTGCGCAGGAATAGGGAATCAATCAGAGAGTGATGTGTGATGGAACCTGTTGGTGTTTGAATAAGAATCAAGGGCGGAATAAAACGCCGCTCTTGGCACCCGCGATCAAACCAGTTGTTGTCCGCTTAAGACTCAAGGGCAGAAAAACACTGCCCTTGGCACCCTCGTTCAATAAGATCAATTGGATAAGAGTGTTTTAAGTACGTTCTGGCGGTCGTATTCTTTAACACGGTATGCTTTCAGGGTTTCCAGGTCGATATCCTGGAAGAAACGATAAGGAATATTATTACCGATCACGGCGTAAAAACTCGCCCCCTGGAAATTCTGAAGGCGCATGGGGATTGGAGTCTGATATTCGACTTTGCTTACGGTAACGTGATCGAGAATCTGGAATGCATTCTCGTTTTTCAGATCGTGCCATACATCCCCGGAATGAACGCGCAACGGCCAGAGGACGATATCACCGGGTTTGGGCAACGCCTCGTTGGCGTGGCGCATTTGAAATCCGGCTTTTTCCGCATAGACTTTCCACCCCCAATGTCCAACGAACCAAATCTGGCGGTCTTTGCCGTGTGGGATATTTTTCTGAGCGTAATCGGCCATCATGGGATACGTGGCGGCGAATTGGTAGTCCACTGTGGCGGCCAAGTAGCCTACACCGGCTTGCAGTAGAAATAAAATAGCCACGAGAAATTTGATAAATCCGCACTCTTTATGCGGCCGGTATACCGCCCGCCATCCCAATAACATCAAAGGAGGCAAGGCGAGTATTTGATGACGTACGGCCTGAAACGGTGTGAAAAGGATACTGAAGAGAATCGGCGCGCATAGCCAGGCCAGCAGCCAAAGCGAATCGCCCGCGGTCTCGTCTCCGAAATCGCGGAGATAGCGGATTCCACGCCGCAATCCTTCGGCCAGGCATAGATAAAGAAGCAGGCCGCCCGTAATAGCCCAGAGGAGGTATTGACCATCCGCTTCCCATTCAAATCGTTTTTCAATGGCCCAGAACAATCCCAATCCAACCGGCAGGCATCCCGCAAAAGCGATCCAGCGTTGCCGCCTGGCTTCGCTCCATACGAGAGCGGGCAATAGGTAGATCATGCTGCCCAGGATTACCAGCGCGCCGCAGGCTTTGTCCGTCCAGGGAATCCCGCCCGATTCCGTACTTTTGTTCAGTGTCAGATAAACCACGTGCATTTGCCCGTAGAATCCGACGTTGTGAATGCACCAGGCCAGGAAAATCGCCAGAGTGGGAAGAATCCATTTCCAAACCCAGAGCTTGCGTTTGAATAATGGATACAGGAGCATGACCGGGATCACAATGATTGCCGAGTATTTTGTCAAAATCGACAATCCCGCCAACACCGATCCACTGAGAAGATAGAACCGGTTATCTCGGTCGGTTCCCATCACGAAAAAAGCGATGGCAGCGACCGCCAATCCCGCGGCGGGGATGTCGCGCATGACGTTTCCCGAGACCATGACTGCCGGACTGAACATTACGAACAGCAGCGGATACAAGGAACCACCCGCAAAGCGGTTGCTGAGGACGGAAGTTCCCCAGGCGATCATGAGAAGAAACAGCATCATAGCGGCGTGCAGGGCTACTTCCGAATAACCGAACCGGGCTATGAATGGCGCGAGGTAATAGCTGACGAACGGGGGATTGGTGGTGGTTTGCCAGATCGGCGTTAGGGAACCGAACCAGTCGAAATCGCCGGTAAACGGATCGAGTGGATTTTGAAGAATGTTGTCGGCGATTTTCAAGACGAAGGGATCGTCGATGTGGAAGGCTTTATCGACAAACGGCAACGCGGAAACCGACACTACCAGGACGATCAGAAATATCCAGTGAAAGGGGAAATATGGAGTTTTCATCGTTCCAACCGTTCGTTAATAAAATAAGAAGGCTCTTCGCGCCGGTGTAAAAACGTCAGCATTTCCGCCATCAATCCGAGCGAGAGGCATTGAAAGCCGATCAGGATGGAGATCAGGCTGACGGCTATTTCAATTTCGCCCATCGAGCTCCATCCATAAAGTATCGTAAAGAGAGCGATCCAAAATAGAAAAAAACCAAGAGAACCGATGGTTAGACCGATCCGGCCGAAGAGATGCGATGGGCGTTGCACGTAGTAGGTAAAAAACATCACAGTGCCGAAGTCCAGGAATCCCTTGATAAGCCGTTCGCCGCCGTATTTGCTACGACCGCTGCGGCGGGGGTGGTGAGTAACCTCCACTTCGGCGGTGCGGAATCCATACCAGCTCGCCATCACGGGAAGAAAGCGATGCATTTCGCCATACAGATGCACCTGGTCGAGAACCTCCCGTCGGTAACATTTCAAACCGCAATTGATGTCATGCAGCCCAATGCCGCTGGCGTGTGAAACAACGGAGTTGAATATCCGGGAAAACATTCGCTTTGAAAAGGGATCTTTGCGGTCTTTCTTCCATCCGGATACCAAGTCGTACCCCTCGCCCAGTTTTTCGAGGAGACGGGGGATTTCGGCGGGATCGTCCTGAAGGTCTGCGTCGATGGTGACAATGATTTTTCCACGCGCCTGTTTGAAACCCGCCGCCAATGCGGGCGATTTTCCATAATTCACACGAAAGCGGTAAGCCCGTACCCGTTGGTCTTTTTCAAACAATCGGCGCATGATTTCGAAGGAACCGTCGGTGCTTCCGTCGTCGATCCAGACGATTTCAAATTTCTCTCCCGACGCTTCCAGGGTTTGGCAGATTCGTTCATATAAAGGCTGAATTGTCTCGCGTTCATCCTTAACGGGTATTACGACGGAGATATCGAAAATGGGGGGAGGCGGAAAGTTTCGGGAATTTCCGTCCGGTTGCGATGGGATCGTATGGATTGGATTCAAGGCGAATCACCCTCTCCCTGGCGCTTTTTTCCTGGATGAACGAGATGGCGCTCCACGAACAGATTAGAAAAAAACAGGAAGGACGTCAAGAAAGCGGATACCGATAAAAAATATATATAACCAATCGGGTTTCGTTTAACCGACCATGGAATCTTCGCCGCCGCGGTTGATGATGATCTCGCCCGATTCCTCCAGACGGCGGATGATGGCCACGATCTTCTGTTGCGCCTCCTCCACCTGTTTCACCCGTACCGGCCCCATGAATTCCATATCCTCACGGATGTTGTCCGCCGCCCGCGACGACACGTTGCTGAAGATTTTGTTCTTGACCTCTTCGTTCGCTCCCTTGAGCGCCGTCGCCAGTTCCTTGAAATCCACCTCGCGCAGCACCTGCTGAATGGCGCGGTCGTCGAGCAGAATCAGGTCATCGAAGGTGAACATCAGTTTCTTGATCTCCACCGCCAGTTCCTGATTCTCTTCCTCGATGGTTTCCATGATCGACTTTTCCGTGGCACGATCTACCCGGTTGAGCAGTTCGGCCAGAGCTTCGATACCGCCCGCCACCGAGAATTCCTGCGAGAGCACCGTCGCGATCTTGCGTTCGAGCACGCGTTCGACTTCGGAAATGATTTCCGGCGAGGTCTGATCCATGGTGGCGATGCGCAGCGCTACCTCGGTTTGCGTTTCCGGCGGCAGAGCCGACATGATGACGGCGGACTGGTCGTATTCCAGATGGGCGAGAATCAGCGCCACGGTCTGGGGATGTTCGCTCTGGATAAAATTGAGCAGATGGTTGGGATCGACCTTCTTGAGGAAGTCGAAGGGAGTGCCCTGCAGCATGCCCTGGAGGCGTTCGATGATTTCCATCGCCTTGCCGGGGCCAAGGGCCTTTTCAAGAATTTCGCGGGCGGTGGAAATACCGCCATGGGAAATGTACTGTTTCGCCATGGCGGTGTGATAGAACTCTTCGATGACCTG
>CAZFOX010000468.1:0-4837 GCA_964520565.1 uncultured bacterium
TTCCACAGCTCTCTTCCTGGGTAAAATCCATGAAATAGCGGGCGATATCGACCATGCAGGTCTCATCATCCATCACGACCAAACCGCCCGAACCCATCATCGAGCCGGCCTTGGTCAGCGATTCGTAATCGATCGGCAGATCGAAACGGTCGGCGGGAATGCAACCCCCGGAAGGGCCACCGGTCTGCACGGCTTTGATGGGAGCCTTTCCGTTCGCACCCCCTCCGATCTCATAAACAATCTCTCGGATGGTGATTCCCATCGGCACTTCAACCAGCCCGGTATTTTTAACCTTGCCAACCAGGCTGAATATTTTTGTCCCGGAATTGTTCTTCGTTCCGATTTGTGCAAACGCCGAAGCACCCATTTCGAGGATTATCGGAATATTGGCCCAGGTTTCAACGTTATTGATGGCTGTCGGTTTTCCATCGATACCTTTTTCAATGGGATAAGGAGGTCGCTGACGCGGTTCGCCCATCTTTCCTTCGATGGAACGGATTAGCGCCGTCTCCTCTCCGCAGACAAATGCCCCCGCGCCTTGCACCAGGTGGATATCGAAGGAATAACTAGAACCTAAAATATTCTCTCCCAATAGTCCATATTGCCGGGCTTGCATTAATGCGATGTTTAGATTCTTGATTGCCAAAGGATACTCATTGCGGACGTAAACGATTCCTTCCGTCGCTCCTGTGGCATAACCGCCGGCAATCATCCCTTCAATAATGCTGTGAGGATTGCCTTCAAGAACGCTGCGATCCATATATGCGCCGGGATCGCCTTCGTCGGCATTGCAGACCAAAAACTTACCTCGATGGCCGGGCTGTTGGGCGAGCCTTTCCCATTTCAATCCTGTCGGGAATCCCGCGCCTCCCCTTCCCCGCAGACCGGAACGTTTGACTTCTTCCACCACCTCCGCAGGCTTCATTTGATCCAGTACTTGAGCGACGGCGGCGTATCCCCCGTTTTCAATGTAAGTTTCGATACGTGTGGGATCGACTTTCTCATTCCGCGACAGAATGGTTCGTAATTGTTTCCTGAAAAACGGCACGTCTTTTTGCCGTTGAATGGGTTGATTGGTTTCGGGGTCGCGAAAGAGGTATTCTTCCAGCACTTCTCTCCGTGCTACGGCCTGTATAATCTGCGTTATATCGTCTGGCTTAACTTGTGGATAGAACGTTCCGTCGGGTTCGATCAGGAGTGAAGGTTCTTTCTCACAGAATCCGTGGCATCCTGTTACACGCAGCGATATTTTTCCCTCGAGTCCCTGACGTATTATTTCCTGTTGCGCTTGCTGAATCAGCTCATTGGCTCCGCTGGCCTGGCCGCAGGTTCCCGCCGGAATCACAATGACGGGAACATTCAAATCCCGCTGGCGGCGCAAATCATCCCGGAGAGTTATTAAACTCCCTATCTCTTTTAATCTTGTCATGAAGGTTTTTCCCTTATTTCAAAGCCCCATTGGGTAAAAAAGGTACCACCATAAAAGAACGCCGGGTGAATACAGGCGTTCCCGGTTCATCGCTAAACTAACTTATATTCTTATATTGCCACCTCAGTCTCATCGATCCGAGGCAGTCCTGCTTGGATTTTTTTAAGAATCCCTTTTACTTTGGTGGTATTCACCTGGGTAAAATAATGGCCGTCCACAAAAACAATCGGCCCTAATGCACAAGCGCCCAGGCAATTGACGGCCTCTAGCGAGTATTCCCGGTCGGGAGTGGTATCGCCTACGCGGATTCCCAGTTGCCGCTGGAATTCCGCGATAACCATAGGGGCATTGCGAATATGGCAGGCTGTACCCAGGCACACCGAGATGACGTGTTTTCCCCGGGGCTTTAAACTGAATGACCGGTAAAAGGTGGCGACTCCGTACAGATCGACGAGAGAGAGTTCCTTCTGTTCTGCCACCATTCGAAGCGCGTACTCGGGCAGATAACCGCATTCCGCCTGAATTTCTTCCAGGATGGCGATTAACGATCCTCGGGCGTGATTGTGGTTTTCAATAATCTGCAAGATGGCTTCTTCGGGGGACTTTTCTTCTACGGGACATTGCATTTCCAACGTGGCGATAGCAGATTCAGTCATTTATCGATACTCCTCACAATGCCATTTTCCTGCCTCGGTTTTTGGAAACATACATTTCTGGTTATTCTCACAATCGCTGCATAAACCTTTGAAAAGAGGATGATTTTTGTTCTCTGGGGCGATGCGTTGGCCGGCATCATTCAAAACCACGTTTTCTCCGGCCATCCATCCAAACGCATCGGATGAAACTGAATAGAATTCTTCGTATCGATCACAGATAACAGCCGGACGTTTGGGATCGTCCAACAACGCACAATAAGCGACATGCTTACAGGTCGTACATTGACCTTGCGAAGCGATAATGGCCATTCTCTTTACCCCTTCTCCCCAGTTCTGTTTTTCCGGATAGCAATCATCAAGCCAGCCATTCAGAATGAAATGGAGAGAATCACATCGATAAAGTATCATTAATGTAGTGTGTTAATATGAAATAAATAACTGATTGGGAATTAAGAAGATGGCACTAGTTATGTATAGGGGATTGGACGCGATTCGCAATGAACAATCTGACTCGGTCAATCAAAGTGAGTGGGGAAATTCGAACCATCGGAGAGAAATTCCTCACCACTCTATTTCGCAAGGATTATTCTTGTATGGCTCGCTTGGATGGGGTAAAAATTTAGAAGAATTCAATTTTTCCCGCAATGTCTTGCGGTCGATTCCCAGAATCTTGGCCGCTTGCGATTTATTACCATTCACGCTCGCTAGCACATTGGCGATGTATTCAGACTCCACTTCGGCCAGAGTACGATCGAAGCCCGTTTTTCGCATCGCCGAAAATCGCATCAGGGAAGGCAAATCGGGAGCCGAGATTTGATCCCCGTCCGACAGAACTACCAAGCGTTGAATCACATTTTCCAGTTCCCTGACATTTCCCGGCCATTCGTAATTTTTTAATATTTGTAATGCCTCATCGGTAAAAATAGGGGTAGGTTTGCCTAGTTGTTCGGCAAAGCGAGTGGAGAAATGGCGGATCATCAATCGAATATCCTCGGGACGTTCCCGTAGGGGAGGAATAGAGATGGTAATAACGTTCAGCCGGTAATATAAGTCTTCGCGAAACAGTCCCTTTTTTACCAAAGTGGATAAATCTTTGTTGGTGGCGGCCAGAATCCGCACATCAACTTTCTGGCTCCGGGTCGAGCCCACCATGCGGATTACTTTGTCTTCCAATACGCGTAACAGCTTAACCTGCATGGAAAGACTAGTCTCTCCGATTTCATCGAGAAAGATCGCTCCACCGTCCGCCGAATGGAAAAAACCCGCTCGCGATTCGACCGCTCCCGTAAAGGCTCCTTTCATATGACCGAAGAGTTCGCTCTCCAGCAATCCTTCCGGGACTCCGCCGCAGTTGATCGGCACAAAGGGCGCCGAAGCACGGGAACTGTTGTAATGAATCGCCCGGGCTACCAATTCCTTCCCTGTTCCGCTTTCGCCCGTGATCAACACGGTGGCTGAAGAAGCCGCCACTTTATCGATCGTGCGGAACAAGGCGCGCATTCCCTTGGATTCCCCAATCAGCCCGGTTGGGGTACGAGGGGTTTTTAGCAGGGTGGCGTGTCCCGTTCGGCGTGCGTCGAGTTTATCCAGTGCTCTTCGCACGACGGCAAAAAGTTCTTCATCGGTGAAAGGCTTGGGCAGATAATCTTCCGCCCCGATCTTCACCGCCTGTACCGCCCCTTCGATTGAAGGATAACCGGTGATCATGATGATTTCCGTATCCCGCAGGTTCTCCCGGATGTGCCGCACCAAATCGAGGCCACTGATCCGGGGCATCTTCAGATCGGTTATCACAAGATCGATGGGAGTGGATTCTGTAATCGCCAGCGCTTCCAAAACGCCCGGCGCAGTAAAGACCGTATAACCCTGGCTTGCGAGATTCCGCTGGAGTATTTCAACCGTATCGGGAGCGTCATCCACAACCAGTATCGAGTAGTTAGTCAGCGGCGCAGACATCGGCCTCATACTCCCTTTCCGGCTTCAGAATCCGCGGAAATCGTATCTCGAAACAACTGCCCTGTTGAGGAACGCTCTCCACATGAATCGTTCCCCCATGGGCGGTTACGATACCGTGTACCACGGGAAGTCCCAAACCCGTTCCTTCTTTTACATCCTTGGTTGTAAAGAAAGGAATAAATAACTGTTGGATCACCTCTTCGCTCATACCGATTCCCGTATCTCGAACGCTTAACCGGAGTTCTCCATCGGAAATTTCCGTCGTGAGGGTTAAAATACCTCCATCCGGCATGGCTTGGATGGCGTTGACGGCCAGATTGATCAATATCTGTTGCAATTGCGATGGATCTCCGTCGATTTCTGGAAGATTGGGTGACAGGCGGCGAATCACTTCAATGTTGTTATGTGTGCATCGCGATTCCAGCAGTGACAGAGTTTCTTCCACCACGGAATTCAGGTTCACTTTCACTTTTCGGGGTGGAGTTTGCCGAGCGAAGTACATTAATTTCTTCACAATCTCGCGTGCGTGAAGCGTTGTCGTCACGATTTTATCCAGATCGCGTTCGATAGGATCAGACAAATCCTTTTGCTTTTTTGCCAATTGCGCGAAACCCAGAATCGCGCCTAGCGGTTCATTCAGTTCGTGTGCAATGCCTGCCGATAACTGTCCTATGGTGGCCAACCGGTCGGCGTGACGGAGTTGATCCTGGAGTAGCGCTTTTTCCTCTTCGGCTTGCCGCCGCTGAATCAGTAGGCTGATTTGCTGCGCCATTACGTTCAACAAATTCCGTTCCTC
>CAZFOX010000469.1:0-1282 GCA_964520565.1 uncultured bacterium
TGCCGATGACACGGTTGCGGCTGTGTCCGATTAACCAATCCGGTACCAGACGCTGCCAGCCGATGGCGAACAATGCATCGATGGGGATAGAGAGAAGACGTTCCCGGTCGTCCGGGTGATTCAAGGCATAATGCTGGATGGGGATGAAATCGATTCCCCGGTCGCGGCAAAACGGTTCCGGGCAGGCATAACCCGAGATGGAATCCGATTCGCCTCGCGGGCTGAGACTAATGACACCCCGGATAGGGATTGTTGGATAGAGAAGGCGAAGGACATCCAATCCGTACTGTACGGTCGTCAGGATATAAATATTTTCGATCATGCGTGCTCTTTTTGTCACTCCGATCAGCGTCCCCCACCACTCTTCTCCACCCAGGTTCCCGAAACGTTTTTATGGATGATGCTGGAAATCAGGGTTTGATAGGGTATTCCTTCCCGACCGGCTAGCGTTTTCACGCTACATACACCGTCTTGATATTGACGAATTCCTTAATGCCATAATGGGAGAGTTCTCTTCCGTAGCCGCTTTCCTTGATGCCGCCGAAGGGGAGGCGGGGATCGGATTTGACGAAGGCGTTGACGAAGCAGCAGCCCGCTTCCAATTTTTCGGCCGCGATGCGCTCGCCTCGGGCAAGGCTTTGAGTGAATACCGCCGCGCCGAGTCCGAAGGGCGTATCGTTGGCGACTCGTATGGCTTCGGCTTCGTCCTTCACGACGATGATGGAGGCCACCGGGCCAAAGGTTTCTTCGTCGTAAGCGGGCATTCCCGGTTTGACATCGACCAGCACGGTCGGCGGGTAATAGGCTCCCTCGCCTTCGGGAATTTCTCCACCCATGAGGCAACGCGCTCCCGCTTCAATACTGCGTTGAACCTGACCATGGAGCTCATCTCGCAAGTCGCGGCGCGCCATTGGCCCGACCTGGGTATCTTCCTGCATGGGATCGCCGACTTTGACCGTTTTTAGATTTTCGATGAATTTCTCGATGAACGCCGGGGCGACCGATTCAACGACGATGAAGCGTTTGGCGGCGATGCAGCTTTGTCCCGAATTCATTAGGCGGCTGGTGACGCAGGTAGCAGCGGCGCGGGCGATATCCGCATCTTCGAGGATCACGTAGGGATCGCTGCCACCCAGTTCGAGGACGGTTTTCTTGAGCATGGCGCCCGCCTTCTGAGCGACCGCCCGGCCGGCGGGCGTGCTGCCGGTCAGGGTGACGGCTTTAACGAGGGGATTTTCGATCACGGCGTCCACTTGGCGGCTGCCGATCAGGAGGGTTTTGA
>CAZFOX010000469.1:1292-4828 GCA_964520565.1 uncultured bacterium
TTTTGAAGACGGATTCGGGGAATCCCGCCTGCCGGAATATTTCTTCGATAGCCAGCGCGCAACCGGGTACGTTGGAGGCGTGTTTCAAGACGCCGACGTTGCCCGCCATCAACGCGGGAGCGGCGAAGCGGAATACCTGCCAGAAGGGGAAATTCCAGGGCATCACCGCGAGGATAAAGCCCAGAGGATTGTACGTTACAAAACTCTTGCGGGCGTCGGTCTCCACGATTTCGGTTTGGAGGAAGCGTTCGGCGTTGTCGGCGTAATACGAACAAACCCAAGCGCATTTTTTGGCTTCGGCGCGTCCATCCTTTACCGGCTTTCCCATTTCCCGCGTCATCAACCGGCCGAATTCATCGGCGCGTTCTTCCAGTATCTGGGCGGCTTTTTTGAGGAAGCCGCATCGTTCCGAGAATCGGGTTTCTCTCCAATCCAGAAACGCCTGGTGAGAACGATCCAAGGCGGCTTTCACCCGATCCGGGGTCATCTCGTCATAGGATGCAATCGTCTGTCCGGTGGCGGGATTGATTACTTCGAACGGCATCTTGGCAGCCTCCATTCGGTGTGATGGTTATTATTGTTCGACTAGGGTTTTGATTAACCGGGCGACGTATCCATTGGCGCGTTCGGGAAGCGATGGATCGTTGACCGGCAGCGTCTTGATTGAGTCTTTCAAAGATGCGGCCTTATCGCCGAGATCGCCGATGGCGTTCAATGCCATCGTGGCGATATAACCGTTCCCATTTTCGATATGCGCCAGTTTCATCAGAACGGATAGCGATTGGTCTAAGTCGGTTCGATCGCCGAATTTACCCAATGCATTCGCCGCAACGATGCGGACGTAAGGAGATTCGTCTTCCAGTGAATCGCGCAATGAATCACCGGCTAGTTTTAATCCGTTCTCTTTTTGCATCAAGATACCCATCGCCGCCCAGTAGCGTATGCACGAATCGGAATGAACGAGCCAGTTCTTTAACTGGGGCAAATCTTCTTCTTTTTGGGAAGAAGCCCGTTCGGCGGCGGTCAGGATGGCTTCGAGGGGATACTGGGTAGGATCGTGTCCCATTTCGTAGGGCGTCGATCCTTGGGAGCGGGAGTGAATTTCTCCTTCCGGTAGAAAACCGACGTCTCGAATTCGTAATTCCCATTCGCGAAGCTCTTTCTGCAATTTATCCAGGATTTTGCGATGATCGGGAGAATCGGCGAGATTATTCACAGCGTCGGGATCGTTTTCCAGGTCATATAACTCTTCTGACGGCTTGGTTTCCCAGAAGAACGTTTGGGGCGGTTTCAGTTTGCCTTCGTCGTAGAGCCGCTTCCAAACCTGGGTGGTCGGCGTTTCGAACATATAGTTGAGATGTTGTCCGTAAATCAGATGGGGCATGTAATTGCGTATGTATTGATACCGCTTGTCGCGAACGGTGCGAAGGAGATCGTAGCGCTCGTCCATGCGGCCTCGGAATCCGAAGGCGTATTCCGGCCCGGGAGCCGCGTATTTCCCCAGAAAGGCGTGACCTTGCATGGAATCCGGCGGCAGGATTCCCGCTAGGCTCAGAAGGGTAGGGGCCAGATCGATGAATCCTACCAAGCGGTCGGATTTTCCACCGGATTGGTAATCGTGCGGCATGAGGTTTTTATACTTTTCCGGAATATGGACTACCAGGGGTACGTGCAGGCCGGAATTGTAGAGCCAGCGTTTGCTGCGCGGCATTCCCGCGCCGTGATCGCCGTAATAGAAAACGATGGTGTTACCGGCGAGCCCGTCTTCTTCGAGTTCTTTCAGAACGTTTCCCACCTGGGCGTCCATTTCGGTAATCTTGTCGTAATACTGCGCCCAGTCCTGGCGTACTTCCGGGGTATCGGGATGGTAGGCGGGAATGCGCACTTTCGCCGGATCGTGGACGGGCGTATGGGGGCGTTTGCGGATCTGACTTTCGTGAGTGGTGATGAAATTGAAGATGGCGAAGAAAGGTTGTCCCGGTTGGCGATTACGCCAATGGGCTTTAGCGCTCGACTCATCCCAGACCGTCCCGGTTTTTTCGAGATTGTAATCTTCCTTGGAGTTGTTGGTGCAATAGTATCCCGCTTCGCGAAGATAGCAGGGAGACATCTTCATGAAGGCGGGAAGCGATGTCATGCTGCGCATATGCTCCGAGCCGGTGCAGGGAGGATAAACGCCGGAGATGATCGTGGTGCGTGCGGGGGCGCAGACCGGGGCGGTCGACCAGGCGTTCGTATAGATCACTCCTTTGGCCGCGAGGCGGTCAATATGGGGCGTATCGGCGTAGGCATCGCCATAGCAGCCCAGTTGGGGGCCGTTATCCTCGCTGGTGAGCCATAGGATATTGGGCCGGTTTTCGGATTGAGCCCATGCGTTGGCGTTCAACAAGGCGCTTGCGGATGCGGCGGAAGTTGCTGCCAGAAAGTGGCGGCGGCTCAGTTTTGGATTCATGGCGTTCTCCCCTGCGGCTTCACAACAAATAAAAAAATTGAGTTAATTCGAATGTGGTTTTGTCTTGCTATATCGATGCCACGATTCGATGAATAGGATACAATGATGTTCGTTGAAAAGGAATATAAGGAGGAGTTGGGATGGATGCAACGTGCATGTCGTCTGAATCCGGATAGACAGGATGAACGGGACGAACAAGATAATATTTGCTTTTATCCTGAGTATCCTGTAAATCCCAGGCATCCCGATTCGGACAAAGGGTGGATCGTTCTGACATTTCCATCCATTCTAATTCCTTAGACTGTTAATCGGCGCGGGGATGTGGCCGCCGTGAGCGACGAATTTTTCGTTGCCGCCGGAACAGGCGACATTCGTGATACACGATGCGCCGAACAGGCCGCCGAAATCGACGTAATCGCCGACCTTCTTGCCGGGAACGGGAATCACGCGGACGGCGGTGGTCTTGCCGGTGAAGACGCCGATGGCGGCTTCATCCATGATGATGCCGCTGAGGGTGTCGGCGCTGATGTCGCCGGGCAGGGCGATCATATCCAGGCCAACGGAGCAGACGGCGGTCATGGCCTCCAGTTTTTCGACGGTCAAGGTTCCTTCTTTAATCGCTTCGGCGAGGGCGTGATCTTCCATCACTGGAATAAACGCGCCGGAAAGACCGCCCACGGCGGACGAAGCGAAGATGCCGCCTTTTTTGACAGCGTCGTTAAGCAAGGCGACGGCAGCGGTGGTTCCCGGAGCGCCGATTTTAGCGATCCCCATCGCCTGATAGATTTCGCCGACGCTATCGCCGACTTTGGGAGTCGGTGCCAGGGATAAATCCACCACGCCGAAACTGACGTTCAGTTTGCTGGCCACTTCGCGCCCGATCAGTTCGCCGGTTCGTGTAACCCGGAAAGCTGTGTGTTTTACGACTTCGGCAATTTCGTCAAGAGTGACGTCCGGGTGTTCCTTGACCAGACTCTCCACCGCACGTTTGACAACTCCAGGGCCGCTGACCCCGACATTGATGACGCAAGACGCTTCTCCCGCGCCGAGGAACGCTCCGGCCATGAAGGGATTGTTTTCGGGG
>CAZFOX010000470.1:0-4822 GCA_964520565.1 uncultured bacterium
AATCCCATTCTGGATGAATTTGAACGAAAAATGGGGGATTTGCTAAACTTCCAGAAAAACGGGCATTACGAAGCCGCCGCCGCCGTGGCGAACGAACTGGCAGGGATGAAGCATCGGTACGTACGGATTAGCCGGGGATTAAAATCGGATTCCGATTCGGCATCTCGGTTCCGGCTGGAACTCCAGCGTCAGAAGAAGATCGTACTCAGCACTCATCGGTATCTGATTGCTCAACGGGAAGGCGTCTTGCAAGGTGAAGCGCAGGATCTGCGCGAAAACATCGAAAACCTGAAAGTGCTCGTTCGCCGGAGCGCAGAAGATCGCAAAGCCGATTATGAATCGACATTGGTAGACAAATCCAGTCAATTGGTGGTTAAAGAAAAGGAATTGACAGTCGTACAAAACGAGCAGCGCGTTATCAAGAAAAAGGAAGAAGAAACCGATCTGATTATTAACCAGATGGAACAAATCGTCACTCCGGCCCCCAAAGAACAACCGGCAGAGCCCCCCCCTCCGCAACCCGTTCCCGAATCGCCGCCAGAAGAAGAAGTTTCCGACGAAGAAAAGAAAGCAAGACACCGGATGGCGGCGGTAGAACGGAGGCAACTACGGTAAGGTTTTTCCTTCAACCCATTCCAACCGAATACCCATCGAAAAAAAAAGGCTATCGACTGAATACTGGAGAGTGCAAAGTTCTTTCTTAAGTGCAATAGAATCAATATGTTATCGTTTAATGTGTTGCTGATTGTAAAACATTGAATTTATTGGGTTTACGGTATAAGCATCCAAGAACTTCGCACTCATGAGTGAATAGTCTTTTTCTTTTTTCCATACCCAACCAGACGAGAATTGACTTTCCGCCAGGCGATTTTAATCCGAGCGCGTTTGCCATGCTGGGGCTGATGGTCAAGCGGCCATCCTCCCGCCTCAGCGCGCCAAAACTCCCCGCAATGTCCCAGATCGTCCAACCAATGCCATATTTCTCACAAGCAATGCGGAGATCGTTCGTCCATCGAACGCGATCCGGTTCGGCGGCCCGGCGGTTATACGCGCCGAATTCGTTGCAGGTGATTCGGACGTTGAATCTCTCGCCCCACTCTGCCGCCTTTTTAATATCGGCATCGATTCTTTCCGCATTCCAGCGCTCTTCCCCGTACTGCTGGATTTCCTTCTTGATCGTTTCATCCTCCATCGCCGCCAGGGCTTTCTGAACGTTCTCCGGCGTGGAGGGATAAGGAATATCGCGCATGGATTTTACATTGTCCGACGACCAGGTCGCTC
Source organism: uncultured bacterium (assembly GCA_964520565.1). GTDB lineage: Bacteria > Hinthialibacterota > Hinthialibacteria > Hinthialibacterales > Hinthialibacteraceae > CAZFOX01. Next base: position 1,282 of record CAZFOX010000470.1, read on the forward strand.
CCTGATGAGTAAAGAAAAAGGGCGAATAATAGTGAAAGTTATAAACCAAGTTGGGATCGTCGAGAGGTTTTAACTGGAGGAAAGTTTCCAGGTTCGACCAATGAGCGCTGGTGGCAAGCAGAGTATGGCGGGGGGCATTTTCCCGGATCGCCTTCAAGAGCCGTTCCTGAAGAGGCGGCCATTGTTCCACATGCCCTTGAAAAACCGGTTCGTTCATAGGTTCCAGGAACAGCCACTCAGGATCGTGGCGGCTCAGATGTTTGGCGAACGACGACCAGAAGCGGATAAAGGTTTCCACAAAGGCAGGATCTTTATCCAACGGACCGGAATAATCGCTGGCGCCGCTCTCGCCCAATCGAATACTGTGCAGATCGACAATGACGGCCAGACCGAATCCGATGATTTTCTCAATGGCCTGATCGAGAAGTTGCACGTGGGCTTCTTTCAATAAATCCGGTCGTTTCTCATCGTAGACATTATTGAATTCAATCGGGATCCGGAGATGTGTAAGTCCCAAAGAGCGCATAAACTGAATATCTTCATCGGAAAACCGAGATTCAATGCCCTCGATTGGCCCTCGGCCTAGCCAAAGCCATCCGGGAAGGTTTCCTCCTTTGGCCAGTTTGGCGAATCTCTTATCGCTAACTCCAGCGGCCGGATCGGCCGAATGAGACAGTATAGCTACAAAAATCGTTCCGATTGCTATGAAAAGAACTGCGGAAATATACCGTTTCATCATCGTCTACTTCAGTCTCTCCGTCATCGAATTATGGTCATACATATTGATCGATCAGAACGAAATTCCAGACAATCATACCGACCAATCATACAGACCGATCCTTGGTGGCATCATCTCACCGGAACCGGTTCGCTGGCGCTCGGATTTCCGTTTTCCGCCGAGCAGATTATTTCCGCGGCTACACTCATGCTGGGAACCGTATAATGAGCCATATGCTCGACACACACCTTATCATAATAATCCACCAGAATCGTTTTGAAACCAAGCGCGGCTGCGGGTTGGATATCAGCTTCGATCTGATCGCCCAGATACCAGGATTGACTTGCCGAAGCCCCGGTTTTTTCCAGCGCGTACAGAAACAATCGCGGATCGGGTTTGGCGATTCCCACCTGAATGGAAGATACTGTGAATGCAAAAAAATCTCGCACATTCAGCCGGTCAAGCATCCGATCAAACGTCTGATCCCAATTGGAGATGACGCCGAGTTGAAATCCGGCCTTGCGCAGCCGCTTCAGAGCCGAAAGCGAATCGTCGAACAGGCGCAAACGCTCCCCGGCCTGCCACTCATCCCAAAGCCATTCTACGCCTTCCCGGATGTCGCCCGGGTAATCCAGGGCTTGGAGCACATTTCCATAAAGATCGTGAAAGAATCGAGTAAAACTATCCTGATCGATCAGATTGGAGGGTGGATTTTGTCGTAGAAATACCTTTACGGCTTTTTCAGTATGTCCGAGTTGGATTTCTGCACCCATTCTGCGAAAGCAGTCCCGCAAAGCAAAATAAAATGTCGGATATCCGTATACAAAGGTGTCTCCCGCATCCATAAACACCCATGCTTGGGGAAGAATATCCGATGATGTGCAACAGCCCTGCTTCATATATATCTCCTGTTCGGCAGATAGTATACTGACGGAACGGAATTAGAAAAGGAAATAAAGGAGGAATGGAATTTCATGTCTTCTTCCTGGCCGAAGCCAAAAATTTCAAACGTAGAAATCACCCGTTTCCCCATTATTTGATGGTGATTCTTCAGAAATCGCTTTTTTTATTCGAAAGTATCATTATAATCAACCGTTTAGACCTTTTCATTTTGAACGACATTTTTCTTTCGCCATATTATTACAATAGTATTTTTTTAGGAGAAGATATGTCCCGAAAAAAAAATAAATACAGGCCGGAATTGTACATCAATCGCGAACTGAGCTGGCTGAAATTCAACCGGCGCGTTCTGTATGAGGCGCTCGATACACGGAATCCATTCCTGGAGCGAATCAAGTTTCTCAGCATCTTCAGTACCAACCTCGATGAATTTTTTATGAAACGAGTGGGTGGTTTAAAACGCCAGATCGGCGCGGGCGTAACCCGCCGCTCGATTGACGGCCTCTCGCCGCGCGAGCAACTGGATCTCATTCACCTCCGTGTTCAGGAAATGGTGCAGCAACAACGCAATTGCCTGCTCAGTGAAGTCTTTCCGGCGCTTCGCGAACAGGGGATCGTAATCCACTCCTACAAGGATTTAAGTAAAAAACAGAAGAATTTCGTTGACGCGTATTTTAAGCGTTCGGTTTTCCCTATTCTCACTCCATTGGGCTTCGGGCCGGGACAACCCTTTCCTTTTATCAGTAATCTCAGCCTGTCCCTGGGCGTGATGGTAAAAAAGCCGAAATGCGATACACCGGCCTTCGCCCGGCTCAAGATACCTCAAAACCGCCCGCGTTGGGTATCGATCGGCGAACCCAATCAATTTGTTCCTCTGGAACAGGTCATCGCCGCCAATCTCGACATGCTGTTCCCCGGGGTGGTAGTATTGGCGCACTGCGCCTTTCGGGTTACACGCAATGCGGATGTGGAACGAAGCGAAGAGGAGGCGGAAGATCTGTTGGAATTAATTGAAGAAGAGCTTCGCCATCGCCGATTTGCGCCAGTGGTTCGTTTGGAAATCGATACGTCCGTCACGCAACCCATGTTGGATTGGCTGGTGGAAGAACTTACCCTGGATGAAGAAGATATCTATAAAGTCAATGGCCCACTCAACCTGAAAGATTTAATGGAGATTTACAAACTCGATTTTCCCTCGTTGAAGGATAAACCTTGGAAACCCACCATTCCACCTATTCTGCGCGCCACCGACGAAGACGACCGGCTTCTTAGTTTTTTCCACCTGTTACCGAAAGGCGATATCCTGGTCCATCATCCCTACGAATCCTTTGCCGGCAGTGTGCAACGTTTTCTGCAGGAAGCCGCACAGGATCCCAAGGTGTTGGCTATCAAGCAGACGCTTTACCGTACCGCCACCGATTCGCCTATCATCCAGTCTCTAGTTACGGCGGCAGAAAACGGTAAACAGGTAGCCGTGCTCGTGGAGATTAAGGCCCGCTTCGACGAGGCCAATAACATCCAGTGGGTACGTACTCTGGAAGGAGCGGGCGTTCATGTGACGTACGGATTCGCCGGGCTGAAAACTCACACGAAAACCCTTCTGGTAGTGCGCGAAGAACAGGACGGCATCAAGCGTTACTTTCATATCGGCACGGGGAATTACCATTCAGGAACCGCCAATCTCTACACCGACCTGGGATTACTCAGCTGCCGCCGCGATTTGGGCGAAGATCTGACCGATCTGTTCAATTTCCTCACCGGCCATTCGTTGCAAAAAAAATACCGGAAGTTATTAGTCGCACCGGTTAACATGCGGCATAAGTTCATCCGCCTCATCCGCCGGGAAATCAACAATCAGAAAAAGGGTGGCGTGGGAAAGATCGTTGCCAAGATGAACCAATTGGAAGATCCCGTCATTATTGA
>CAZFOX010000471.1:0-4822 GCA_964520565.1 uncultured bacterium
GCTAATCAGACCCCGAAAACGTTTAAAACCGTCTTCGTGATGGCCGGTTATACCACCGCCGGTCACAACGCAATGGATACGCCGATCCTGTTCCATCGCGCGTTCGATCCCATCAAACAGGGAATCGACATCCGTCCAGGTGTTGAATCCACCGCTGCACAAAATGAGGAACTCCTTCGGCCCTATCTCTTTCCCGCGCAGAACTGGTTTACCGGAAACCGGCGCGATACGGCCGTTCATGGCGCAGGGTATAGTATGCACCAGTTCCTCGCCTAAAGTATATTGATTGAGCCGTCCCATCAAACCCAATTGTCCCAATGCAGCGCCTCGTTGCATCTCGGATACAGCTGAAAAACGGTCGCCGCGTAGTAAAACTCTCGTCAGGGTTTGGTGGAAAAAATCAATCTCCATATCGGCGTTGGTGAATGGAGTTTTAGCCTGAACTTCGGCAAACAAGTCGCCAAACATATCCATCCATACCGGGAGATCGGTATTCAAGCACGCGGCCAGGTTTGTGGCGATAGTCGAACCGGCGGCAATCATTGCGTCGGGATGATGGGTTTTAAGAATTTCCTCGATACGCGTTAGAATCAGATTGGTATTGCGCGGGCCGGGCTGAGGAACGGGGATATGCTCCAAGGCCGCCCACTTGGAGGGATCGGAACGATACTTGATCTGAATGGAACTTTCCCGCTGAACGCCGAATTCGCAGGATACCAATGTGATCCGATGCCCGGCATCCAGCAGGGGCAAAGCGAATTGCCACGCACGGATACCAAATCCGTAGAGGCGATCGGATTCGTAAAAAGGAAGAGGACCAACCCCAATCAATAACAGATGACTCACGCCTGCCACCCGGGACGAAATGTGGTTTCACGAACGTTTCTCGTTCTTCTAGTGTATCGACAAAACAATCCCGGTAAACCCACCAGGATGAACCCAGCCGGAATGGGCTATCCCATGGAGTGAACTCGAAAAAATTCACCGAATCAATTATGACATTTTTGAGGGGGAATCCTTTCTTGAAAACCGTTGGAATGATAGGGTAAACTTATTACTTATAATTCGTCTGTGATGGATTATCTATAAAAAAGGAATTTTATATGGGTAACCCTCCATTCATTCGAAATTGCGAGGAACTTGATATTCTTCTGTCCACCCCCACCCCTGGAGCCGTGGAGAGTGTAGTCCGTTTACATGGGAATTTAATAATCTTGGGAGTCGGAGGAAAAATGGGGCCTTCGCTGGCTCGAATGGCTCGCCGCGCCGCCGACTTATCGAATCCCGATTTGCGGATCGTTGGCGTTTCCCGTTTTTCGAATCCTGAATTGCGAAACGATCTAGAGCGGTATGGGATAGAAACCATCTCCTGCGATCTATTAGAACCCGGGGCTTTCAATCAGTTGCCGGATGCAGAAAACGTACTTTATATGGCGGGCTGGAAATTCGGTTCCACAGGACGGGAAGGATACATGTGGGCGATGAATGCATATCTTCCGGGACTGGTGGCGGAACGGTACAAGAATTCCCGAATCGTCGCTTTTTCGACCGGAAACGTTTACCCCTATACACCGAACGATTCCGGCGGCTCCACAGAAAGTGACCCTCCCGGCCCGGTTGGCGAATACGCTCAATCCTGCCTGGGACGCGAACGCCTGTTCGAATATGCTTCGATCCGATATGAGACGCCATGCACAATAATCCGCCTGAATTATGCGGTTGAATTGCGTTATGGTGTTATATGCGATATCGCCCAAAAGGTTTTTTCCGATATCCCCATTCCCCTATCGATGGGTTATGTCAATGTTATCTGGCAGGGAGACGCCAACGCACAAACCCTGCAATGCTTTGATCTTTGCGCCTCTCCGCCCAAGATTCTCAATATGACCGGAATAGAAACACTATCCGTACGCTGGATCGCGCAGGAATTCGGACGGCGCTTCGGAAAAGAACCTCGATGGGAAGGTCGTGAAGAACCGACCTCGCTGCTCAGCAACTCATCGCAAGCGCAAAGGTTATTTGGCCAACCGACTGTTTCCATTTCTCAGATGATCGACTGGATCGCTCACTGGCTTGAAACGGATGGACCCACGCTGGACAAGCCAACCCACTTTGAAGGTCGGACGGGTAAGTATTAAATGGTTTCCAATTCTTTTATGGGGAGACCGTTATGAAAATCAGCCTGATTCTGGCTCATCCCGATCCGTCCAGTTTTAACCACGCCATCGCTTATGCTGCGCAGAAAGCCTTAGAGGAAAGTAGTCACTGCATTGTATTTCACGATCTCTACCGGGAAGGATTCGATCCGGTCTTGCCTGCGAGCGAGATTCCACGGGATACCAATCTCGATCCCCTCATCGAGCAGCACGTCCGGGAAATTACCGAAGCGGACGGTATATTGATCGTGCATCCCAACTGGTGGGGAATGCCGCCTGCCATTCTCAAGGGGTGGATAGATCGCGTTATCCGGCCCGGTTCGGCCTATGAATTTCGGGAAGGCGACAGCGGAGAAGGCGTTCCCATCGGCCTTTTGAAAGCTAAGTCGGCCGTTGTGTTCAATACATCCAATACGTTCCCCGAACGGGAAAAACGAGTTTTCGGCGATCCGCTCGAAACAATCTGGAAAAATTGCATTTTCGATCTCTGCGGCGTCCGAAATTTTCATCGTAGAGTATTTACTGTTATCGTCACCAGTACTAAAGAACAACGGGAAGAATGGTTAAGCGATGTGCGGACAATCGTTCTCAACTGTTTTTCTTAAGGCCCTATTTATCCAAATCATGCCGCTCAAAGGGATTCCAGAATGGGTCTAAATAGGATATGGGGAGAGAGAAGAGTGCGTGGATAAGCCTGATATAGTATCATGATAATCCATTGAAAAGGATTCGATACGATGACTCTATCTACATCCATTCAAACCATGCTCCAGACCGGTGGCGTCATTCCTGCGCATCCACTGGCGCTTACTTCGGAACGAAGACTGGATGAACGGCATCAGCGGGCATTGACTCGTTATTATCTGGCTTCCGGGGTATGCGGCGTGGCGGTCGGTGTGCACACGACGCAGTTTCAAATCCGCAATCCACAAATCGGCTTGTTGAAACCGGTTCTTCAACTGGCTTCGGAAACCGTTGATGAATTCGAGCGTAGTAATCCGGGGAAAACCATGATCCGGATCGCTGGAATCTGTGGGAAGACCGATCAGGCCATCCGGGAAGCCCAATTGGCGATTGAGTTGAATTACCATCTCGGATTACTTAGCCTGAGCGCGTTCCGCGATGGTACGGTCGAAGAGATGATCGATCATGCCCGGTTGGTTGGGGAAGTTATTCCACTCATGGGCTTCTATTTGCAACCTTCGGTCGGCGGGCGGATTCTCGGCTTCGATTTTTGGTCGAGATTTTGTGAAATCGACAGCGTTCGTGCCATCAAAATAGCGCCGTTTAACCGATATCAAACCCTGGATGTAATTCGCGCCATCGCTGAAACCGGCCGCGCGGGCGACATCGCCCTTTATACCGGTAATGACGATGCCATTGCCGCCGATCTGCTGACTGTGTTCGAGCATTCCGTTCATGGCATGCCAGTGCGCCAGCGCTTCGTAGGCGGTTTGTTAGGCCATTGGGCGGTCTGGACGCATCAGGCGGTTAACGATTTCGAGCGTTTCGCTCATTGCTCGCGGTCTGGGCATCCCGTTCCCCGCGAGCTGCTTACCCTGGGTGCGCAAATCACCGATTGCAACGCCGCTTTTTTCGATCCATCCAATGGTTTCGCCGGATGCATTGCCGGTCTCAACGAAGTGCTTCACCGTCAAGGGCTTATGCAAGGTCGGTGGTGCCTCGATCCCGACGAAGACCTATCACCTGGCCAGATGGAAGAGATCGATCGTGTTTATGCAGCCTATCCTCATCTCAACGATGATGCATTTGTCCAACAGAATATAGAGGAGTGGTTAAAATAATTACCACTTATCGATGGTGGCGATTAGTGGTATCATAATAACAATAGAATCCATGAGGACAAAACATAAAAAAACTCTTGACCTTATCTTTCAGGATCCCATTCGTTCTGATGTTCGGTGGATTGATATTGAATCGTTGTTACGCGAATTAGGAGCGGAAATCATTGAAAGGAAAGGGTCAAGAGTGAGTTTTCATTTACGAGGGAAAGTGGCTGTTTTTCATCGCCCTCATCCGCAAAATGAAACGGATAAAGGATCGCGTAAATCAGTCCGTAGATTATTACGAGGAGTGGGAATTGAACCATGAGTGATATCCTCCGTTATAAAAAATATACAGGACATTTCGATTATGATAACGATGCGGAATTCTTCCATGGCGAGGTGATGGATATTGATGATGTGGTCACATTTCAAGGGAAATCGGTTGCTGAGTTAAAATCGGCCTTTCAAGAGTCCGTTGAGGAATATCTGGCTGTTTGTAAAAAAATCGGTAAATCTCCCGAGAAACCTTATTCGGGGAAATTCACGATTCGAGTAAGTCCGGATATACACCGCGAAGTTTCGATTGCCGCCAGGTCATCCGGCAAAAGCATAAACGAGTATATCCGCGATCTTTTGCAAAAAACAATTTCTACCGCTTGAGATTTCATCATGGATCAAATCCTCCGGGAGAATGGTATCCTTCCCTCTCGATCTTGACGCGCGCCGGGAATCGTTTCATGCTGAACGGCGAAAAAGAACTTGATAACATGGGAGAACCGCTCATGCCAATCAGCGAAAAATTGCTCGAAATCCTGGCGTGCCCACTATCCAAAAAACCTATCGTGCTAGATGGAGAATGGATAGTTTCCACCGATCCCG
>CAZFOX010000472.1:0-4802 GCA_964520565.1 uncultured bacterium
ATTCTCGGGCGGATATTTTATAACATTTTGAATTATATGTGTTTAGATCGCATATCTCCTCCTCGGGAAATGATTATCAATCATTTGTTCATCGAACCAAACAAGAATACTGTGAATATAAAACAAATTACAAAGAATTCATAAGTAGCTGATAAAGATACATATCCTATCGATCAACTGGAATATCAACCCGCAATGTAGGGACAAGTTGAAACCTACCCCAGGGTTGAAAACCTGCTCTTGTATTTCATTCCCCAAAAAAACTCCTCTCCCAAATCGGAAGAGGAGTCGAAACAATGGATGTGGGTGTTACTGGTTAAAATTCTCCGAATTCTTCGGTCTGATCGACGATATTCTTATGCGCACTGGCGGAAGAGTAGTTCTTCTTTTCCGCGCGGCCCTTTGTTGGTTGATATCCAATTCGCTGCGTGGCTGGCTTGGCCATTACTTTGGCAGCCGCCGGGCCTGTTGCTTGTGTACCGGTTCCACTTGGGGTTCCCCAATCGCCTTTCCGATTATGCGATACACGAAAGCGGCTAACCGTCTCTTGCAGGAACTGGGCCTGAGAAGCCAGTTCTTCGCTGGCCGAGGCGGATTCTTCGCTGGCCGCCGAATTCTGTTGCGTGACTTCATCCAATTGGCCGATCGCCTGACGAATCTGGGTGGCGCCATTGGATTGTTCGTTGCAGGCCATATTGATTTCCTGAACCATTTCAGCGGCTTTTTTGATGGCGGGGACAACATTTTGGATTAGATTTCCCGCTCTTTCCGCTTGAACCACACTGTCTTTGGCTACCGTGCTGATCTCTTTGGCAGCGGCTTGGCTGCGTTCGGCCAGTTTTCGGACTTCCACGGCCACTACCGCAAATCCTTTACCCATCTCTCCGGCACGGGCCGCCTCGATAGCCGCATTCAGTGCCAGCAGGTTGGTCTGATCGGCGATATCGTCGATAATGCGTATTTGTTCGGCGATTTTTTTCATGGCGGAAACCGTTTCGATCACGGCTTGTCCGCCTTCTCCAGCTTCTATAGCCGCTTTGTTCGCGATTTCATTTGTTGAATCGGCGTTATGAGAGTTTTGATCGATCGAACTGGCCAGTTGCTGAATGGCGGCCGATGTTTCCTCCAAACTGGCGGCCTGTTCGGTCGCTCCATTGGCCAGATTTTGCGAAGAAGCGGATAGTTGTTCCGCGCTGGCCGCCACCTGTTCGGCGCCGGCTTGAATATTCGTAACCGCTTCTGCCGTGCTGGCCACCATCTGGTTAAGAGCTTCGCATAGAACACCCACTTCGTCATTTTGTTGAATCGAAATGCTCTGCGTCAGATCTCCATCGGCGACTCGTTTAGCGAATTCAACAGCCTGCTGAATGGGATTGGCGATTTTCGCGGCGACATACATCGCCAGAAATCCAAAAGCGATACACAGGATAATGGCGCCGACGATGATGATGTATTCCATCGTATTCAACGAATCCTGAACTCGCTGTTGAGCGTCTTGGAAATCGTCTACATACGCGACCGCGCCGATGACCCAATCCCAGTCCGGAAAATACGTAATGGCGGCAATTTTGTCTCGCGCGGATGTTTCCCCCTGATTTTTCCAGGGATAGTTATGATATTCCGATTGTCCATTGGTCGTCGTCAATCCTTTTTTAACAATCTCCTGGATAAAGTAATTTCCTTCCGAATCCTTGGCTTCCCAAATACTTTCACCGTCGCGTTGCCCTTTCAGGGAGATGATGTATTGACCTTTCTGCTCTCCAGTACCTCCGACAATAAACACATACCCGGTCTTTCCGACTACGATATCCATGATCCCTTTGCGCAGGCTTTCGACACTCTCTTCTTTGACCGCAACACCCAACATCCCGACGACTTTGTTGGAATGATCTCGAATCGGCTCGTACGATGTAACGCACCAGGATCCCAATACTTTGGCGCGTCCCTTATACGTCTCACCCCGAAGAATTGCGGCGAGAACCGCATTGGGTTTCCCGTCAGCCTGAGTGACGGAAAGAAGTGTCCCCGTCTGCCGGGCGCCATTCGCATCGCTGATGTTTGTGCTGATGCGAACCATATCTCCCGCATCATTGATACGTTGGAAAATACTACATAAACAACCGACCAATTCCCCTGCTTCATCCACGACTGGAAACTGCTTATTCTGGCTGTCAAACTCACCCAGCCATTGTTCGCCAGCCAATAATTTGGGGATCGTGGCCTGCTTGGATTGATTTGTGGCCGGATCGACCGCATTCACCGTGATAGTTTCGGTCGATAAGGAGATAGGACCGGTTTTCTTTAATAAATTCCGAGCCACATTCAAATTCTGCGTCACATTGATTTGCACGCTCTCATTCGATGCCCGGCACATTAAATAGACATCTTTGGCAATCTTGCTGATTTCATTCTTGGCCAGAACTTCCAACTCCGCCGATACTTTGGTTTGCAACGCACCTTTTTGCCAAAGAATTACAAACACAAGTACCAAAGCCGTGAACAACACGGCGCCAGAACATAGCAACATGATCTTTGTTTTGATGGAATTAAATTTCATCATGGCTTCGATCTCCCTTTTTTAATTGCATCGTTCTTTCGCATGAGTAGGTAATCATGAATAAGCAAGAGGAATGCCAATAATAATTTATAAAAATGAGAAAACGTTTGGCCGATCGATTTTCAAAATATCCATGGTGCAAAAATAGTAAATTGAGCAAATTACGATAAAATTGGCAATTTTGAAGCATTTATATAAATATCATTATTTATATAATTTTGTGTCATATTTGGAAGATGTTATTTATTATTTTTAGTATCAATTACTGTATGGGCTGGGCGGGAACAAGTTGTAACTTGACAAATCACAATAAATCGATTCTCTTTCCCAGATTACGGATCGCTGCGGCGATTTGACCCAGTGAGATTCCCCCGTCGTTGGGGGGAACGATGCGATGCCAGTACGGACTAAATCCCTCTTCTTTCAAGCGTTGTATGGTTCTCTCACACAAATATTTATTTTGAAAACATCCGCCGGTCAACAAAACGTTTGGCTGGCCGATTTTTTGGGCAGTGGCCACAATCGATTCCACCAGGCCGTTATGAAACCGGATCGAACAAGAAGAAACCGGCTTTCCCTGGCGAATATCATCCAGCATGGCCATTAGCATGGGTTTCCAATCGAGAACCAGAGACGAAGATTCATCCGCAGCCGCTCGAATATCGATGGGGTAGAAATCCCCGCTAATTTCATCCTGCAAAGAGAATTCCAGTTCCATAGCCGCCTGTCCTTCAAAGGATACGGACTGGCGAAAGTCTAACAGCGATGCAACTGCATCGAACAACCGCCCGGCGCTGGAAGTTCGCGGCGTGTTGAACCGTTTTCGAAGCATCTCATGCAATAACCGAATATCCCCTGGAGAAATCGAACGGAAAGGAGGCAGTTCAAGCCGTTCAAACGCTTCCTCACCGAGACATTCAAACAAAAGTCCTGCTGCAGCACGGCAGGGTTGTTTGATAGCCCCATCACCAGACGGCAGAGGAAAAGTGCGCAGGTGGGCAAACCTTTGAAATCCTGCCTGATCGATCTGTAGAAACTCACCGCCCCAAATGGTTCCATCCGGCCCCAAACCCGTTCCATCCCAGGAAACGGCCAGGACGGATTCTTCGATCTGATTCTCTGCCATGCAAGAAAGTGCATGCGCGTAATGGTGCTGTATTGGCACGATCGGGATGCCGGTTCTTTGAGCGTATTGCGTGGAAAGATAATCGGGATGGAGATCGCAGGCCACGCAAACAGGGCGGGTTTCATAAACGCTCTGAAATCGTTCGATGACTTCCTGGAACGCTCCATAAGCAGCTTCGGTTTCCAGGTCTCCGATATGTTGGCTGATAAATATATTCGAACCGGCGCTTAAAGCAATGGTGTTCTTCAGATGCGCTCCCACAGCCAGTATAGATGGTAGCCGCCTTCCCAAATCGACGGGCAAAGGTGCATAACCCCGCGCGCGGCGCAGAATCATTTCCCGCTCCGCCACAACTCGCACTATGGAATCGTCCACATGCCGAACGATAGGGCGGTTATGCACCAGAAAGAAATCGGCAATGCCGGACAGGCGCTCCAGTGCTTCTCGTTCATCGATACAGATCGGTTCGTCGGAGCGGTTCCCGCTGGTGGCGATCAGGGGGCGGTTCAATTCATGGAGCAAAATATGATGCAACGGCGTATAAGGAAGCATGATACCCAGATAGGGATTTCCGGGCGCGATTTTCTCGGCGAGTAAGCTCTTGCATTCTCTCTGCCGCGGCAATAATACAATCGGCGATTCGGGCGAGAGAAGCAATTCTTCTTCCAAAGGGGATACACAGCATTCTGCCTTGATCGTCTCCAGGGAAGGAAACATGAGGGCAAACGGTTTTTCTTCCCGATGTTTTCGCTGACGAAGACGAGCGACGGCATCGGGATTTTCGGCGTCGGCGAGAAGATGAAAACCGCCGAGTCCCTTTACGGCAACGACAAATCCTTCTCGGATAGATTCTGCGGCATCGAGAATCGCCCGATGAATCCTCGAAACAACCTCTCCTTTCGCATTCCAATACTCCGTCTGGGGGCCACAATTCGGGCAGGCATTGGGCTGAGCGTGAAAACGCCGGTTCAGAGGATTTTCATATTCTTCCCGGCAGGCAGGACACATCGGAAAAATCTTCATGCTGGTGTTGGGCCGGTCGTAGGGGCAACGATTCGATAATGGAGACCCGGGGGCCGCTATGAGTACTGTTCGTGAAGGGATATTAATAACGAGGGT
>CAZFOX010000473.1:0-4791 GCA_964520565.1 uncultured bacterium
CCTTCCTTTTTCCTTCTTTTTTTGAAGGACAACCGTTTCATTTTTTCCAGATAAATTTATTTTCCCCTCCTTCACGGTTCTCATCTCGGTCTGAATCCCATTCCCGGATTTTTCATTCAACATAATATGTTGTAATGGTAATGAATCCCGATGATCCGAATCGACAAGATTCATCGTAGTTCGATTCATCGAATGACTTTTTTTGTTCGATGAATTAATGATTGTAGGAGAGTATGTATTTTTCTGCATGTCCTCCTCGATAGATGGAAGAGGAACAGACCATACCAACCAAGCGATCAGAATCGGGATTCCTATTCCAACGATCAAAGCGGAAAGGAAAAAAGCTCGATAAAACATGATGACTAACCTCCTCATACAGTTACCCGTAGTAAAAAATCGATAATATCGACTGATAATCCGGCAAAAAGTGTCTTGAAGATGAAACTCACACTATATCTCGTACCAGTCACTTGGATCGATTCACGAAGTCTTGTGGATCGAATTTACATGGATGACTTCTTGCCGTTTCATCTTGACTGATTGGCCAATGATTTAATTCACAGGAAATTCAAAATCCCCTTGTGATGGGAAAATGCAGGGATGAAAAACATCATTCTTCAATAAATCGATCAGATTCAGTTCAGTATGAATCTTGGCGTAATCAAACGCCTCGCGTAAACTGATTTTCCCATTAAAATTCCAATCCACTACCGGATTCCACCAGGGGAGGAGAATATGATTGAGTATCACACCTTTCGTGATTCCATCGGTTAACCATGCAGTGAATACGCTGCCTCCTGAAAAAACCGGACAACTGCCGAATTTGCATAATTTGGAGTTTTCATCATATCGGCATGCCGCCAACAACCAACAACCGGAGGGCAGAGATTGCCCAAATCCACCACTGTGACAAGAATCAAGAATAACAATTCGAGTCATAGCACGAAGATTACGTAGATCGGATGCCATCTGTGTTTCCGTATAATCCCCCCGAGGAAGAGCCAATGTTTCGATATCATCCAGGCTGTCATACAGTCCCCCACTGCCATGACCTGTATAATAAACGACCACGATATCATTCGAATCAGCGTTGGCATTCAGCCATTGAAAGGCATCTGCTATCGTAGAAGGTTGTAAAGTGAAATTATCATTCGTTCGATCGATATAAGTTTGAATATGGCTGGTTGTAAACTGATATTTCTGGGTTAAAGCTTTTTTCATGTTTTCCACATCCAACGCACATCCTGGCAGATTGGAAGCTCCTGAACGGCTTGAATAATCTTCCGCTCCTAACAGGATGGCCCATTTTTCCACCTGATTGACTTCGGTTATCGTCACTTGATAGGAGCCCTCGTATTTCTGACGATATGATTCTACGCGAATGAAATACGTTCCACTTTTTCCACAAGACCACTCAATCCGAGACGCTAGCAAACCAGCGTTATCGTCATTTTCCAGAATGCGGCTCGTTCCATCCGTATCGAACAAAGTTAGGACAGAATCGCGAAGCGTCTTTAAGGAAGTCTGCATTACATATTTCTTCCCTTCTACAGCGGGAAACGAAAAGTAATCTACATCGGTTTTAGGCTGAATCAGACCTTCGCTTGTGGTATTAATTTGCATAGACGTAGCGCTTCCTGATCGATCGCCATGATCGTCGGTCGACGTTGTTCCAAAACTGACTTTTATGGAATATGGCGCATTGAGATCGTCCCAGTTGACGAATGCTATGTAATAACGTCCCGTTGCCGGATTATCTATTTGGATTCGTTCCACTCGGGAATATCCATCCGACCACCAATTGGCATATAAACATCCACATTCTTCATCCAGAATTATCGCCTGGTCTTTCCGTACGAATAGATCCAGATCCGCTGAATTTCCAATGCTCAATTCAAATACCACTTGGCTTTGCGCATTGACAATGTCGACGACGTATTGATGCCGGTATAATAAATCGTCTCGTGAAACCGTCCCTTCCGCCGATTTACCGGGTTGAAGAGTAAGAATGTCGGCCCTCGCCATTCCAGTTGTCAGTACCAAAATGGTAAAGAAGATATAAAAGAAAGGCCGATGAAATCCTCTTGAATTGGTTTTCTCTGTAATCATGATTTGTTTCTCCTTTCCCATGACGAGTGGTTCTTTCATCTCTTTTTAATGGATTCTCTCCTTCCTGTTCTTTTTTCCATTGTTGTTATTCATTAATGCAAAGAAGGTACCAATAGAAAAAGAATTCACAACCTATTGATTAATGGAGAGATAGGAAGAGATACTGTAATTAGTTGACAGATAAACATTTCACCATAATGGTGATGAATCGTTAAAAACATCCAGGAAAATGGTGAAGAGAGACTAATCTGGAGGAAATCAAGAAGAAGCAGCGGTTTTTGTCTCAAGCCATGATTGCCAATGGAACGGTGACATAGTCAAAGCATAAAAAAGTGAAATACAGGCATCGTACCGGAAAAGTACGGAGCCTGTATTCAAGTCTTTTCAACAAGATGTCTGATTCGAATCTACTTATGGTTTTAAGCATAAAGTTGGAATAATCTGATTGTCCTCCACTATCTCAAATAGTGAATTATCCAAACGAAGCATTCGCAATATTGCCTTGGCTTTCCGAGATAAATTAACCAGGATGATTTTTCTCTTGAGTCGATTTCGAAGCAGGACCAAAAATGCGGCTCCGGCCGTCGTCAGATTACTGGATCGCCTCATATCGATCACCAGATTCTCTTCTCCCGGCAAAGCGATGTTGCGCAGAATTTTTTGATAGAGAGGCACCGTATTGATGGTCAGATCGGTTTCAAAAGAGATAATTGTTGTGAAGTAGACAGTCATTGGATCACCTCCAACCTATTCATCTTCATGCCGAAAAGCGCAAAAAGAGGACCAATGGATTGAAAGAATCCAAGTCTTCACTAAACAGATTATTAAGAGAGGCAAATTCATCGGTGTGGATTCCGACTTCACCGGAAAAGGAAACCATTTACAAAATGAATCACCTAATTGGTGATAGAATAGAATGAAGTAGTTGAAATGACCGGTGTCTTCCGTATAATCCAATCGGGAGACCTGAACCAAACGACATCCCGAGGCATTTAATAGAACCGAAGATTTCTTTCGGGTAAAAACCGATGCCTTCCATACGTCCGATGTCATTTTATTCTATGCGATTCTATGCACGAGAATGGATATCCGATATGAAGAAAATCCGAAAAAACGCCGATAAGCCAATCCATACTTTCATGGATTATCCAGAAGAAAAGACGAATTTTCATCAAGAAATCCGCTATTTACTTCAATCTACCTGTAAGGATATTGAAGCTCGCACATCGTCGATTTGGTTACTGCAAGGCGATGAAGTGATCTGTCTTTACAGTCTCAATAAAGAATTGGAAGGATTTACGATACTTCCGCAAGTGGGAATCGTCGGCGAGGTGATGAAATCCGGAAATCCGTATCTTACTCAGTCCTGCAACCAGGATCCTATTATGATCCACCGGGTTATCGACTATTTCGGTTTTGCCATCCGAAATGTGGCTACCGTACCTATCGGAAACCGCCAGAGTATGGGCGCCGTTCAATTTTTCGACAAACTGAACAATCGTGATTTTACCCAAGAGGACATCCAAAAAATCCATCAGATGTCTATTCGGTTGGAAAACTGGTTCAACCACCCAATCGGAATCAAACAAATCCAGCGTCATTGCCTGGAATTGAAAAAGAAATGGGAAATTGTGGATCGATTTCCCAATGTGATCGGACGCAGTTCTTCCATGCAGCGGGTATTGCAGCAGGCCTGGCTGGCAGCCTGTAACGATTTTCCCGTAATCCTGCAAGGAGAGACGGGAACGGGGAAAGAGGTTTTGGCGCGTGCAATTCACTATCTCAGCCAACGAAAAAACGATCCTTTTGTTGAGATCAATTGTGGGGCGTTATCCAACGAATTGGCGGAAAGCGAACTCTTCGGTCATATTCGAGGCGCGTTTACCGGAGCGCTTCGAGATCGGGAAGGTTTGATCGAAGCCGCCAACGGGGGTGTCTTGTTTCTGGATGAAATTGCCGACATTCCGTCCGCGGAACAAATCCGGTTGTTGCGGTTTTTACAGGAAGGGAAAATACGGCGTGTGGGAGATAATAAGGAACGCGCGGTTACCACACGATTGATTGCCGCTACGAATCGAGATCTGCACACCTTGATCGATAAGGAATTATTTCGCCAGGATTTCTATTTTCGCGTCTGCGTGTTTCAAATCGAGATTCCCCCTCTGCGGCGGCGGGGGAACGATATCAAACTCCTGACTCAATATTTCGTACGCCGGGAAGACGAAAAACGCAGCGTATCCAAGCCGATGCGAATCGCTCCATCCACCTATGAACTGCTTCTCAAATATTCGTTTCCTGGGAATGTGCGCGAATTGCAAAATGCCATCCAAGTCGCCTACGCTGTCGCAGAAAGCGAAGGAATCCTCCGCCGGAAGCATTTCGCTTTAACAACCATCGTGTTGCAAACAGATTCTTCCACTAGTTCCCTTCCTCTCTCGGATACCCTTGACGTTCTTTTGCCACTGAAAGAATTGGAAAGAAACCATATTGAACTCGTCTTGAAGCATACCCAAGGTAAAAAAGGCGAAGCGGCTCGTATTCTAGGCATTCATCCAAACGTTCTGACTCGGAAACTCAAGAAATACGGTCTCTCCTGAGCGTTCCTATTTCCCGGATTTTTCTTATTATAGCGGATCTTCCAGAGCCCAAACGAGGATAAGTTCAAGGAGGGGAGGGGGATAG
>CAZFOX010000474.1:0-4432 GCA_964520565.1 uncultured bacterium
CGCAATGTCATTGCGAGCAAAGCGAAGCAATCTAACGATGATCCGATTCGCCAGTCGATCCATAGTATGCTTTTTAACCCGGCAATATTAAACGTTCAGACTACTAGAGAATAACAAGCCTATTTATTAGGTGAAGTATATCCAATCGGAATGGGGATTATATCCCATCAGGTCTCCAGGATAAAGAAAATTCGCACCCGGGCTTTATGGATCGGAAACACCCGGTCGTACAGGCATTGAAAGCGGGGCAGCGATTCGATCAGGCGGCCGATTTCTTCCGCGCCGCCATAGGCCCAATCGAAGTAATTCTTATCGTAGGGCGGGAAGGTGCATTCGATCAAAACGACTTTATTGGATTGAAACCGGTCGAGGGTTTCGTACAGTTCTTCGATCCGTTCGTCTTCGCTTTGTGATAGAATCGACTCGCGCGAACGGAAGAGATAGATATGCGTCCAGCGATGAAGGCCTTCTCTCCGGTCGAATTCCAGGCAGTCGTTATGAATGATGTAATAATAAAAAACGCTGGGAGCGCAGATGTAATCGTAGGGAATCAATAACGCCACGCGATCCGTTGTTTCGATTTCGTCCAGTACCGCTTCCAAGGGTTCGAAATAGGGTTTTTCCTGGGGAACCTGCGGGCGGCGGTATTCCTCCGCCTGATACGACAGAGTGGGGACGGCAATCAGTGCACTCAAGAAGAAAGCCATTTCCGGTTTCCAGGAGAACCGCTGCGCCAGTCGGGAAAAGCCCCACGATATGCTTTCGCCCAGCACGACGAAACCGAGCCCCATCGAGATGAATTGAAACCGTTCCATTTTCATGGGATGGATCGCCGCGGCCAAAAAGTGAACGAGAAAACAGGCGAAGAATGGATTCCGTATTCGCAGGGCGGGATTCCAGGCCGCCGTGGCGGCGGCTAATACTACAGCGATCCAAAAGAAGCCGGGTACGGCGAAATATGCTCTGGGAATTCGTTGGGGATAATACAGAAGGCTTTCCCACCCCCAGGGTGTATACAATTTGGGATTGTTGGTGGCGAAACCAATGAAATTTTGCCACTTGTAACCCGTTTCGCTGAGGAACCATAAAGCAAACAATCCCAGAGGAACGATCAGGAGAATCAGATTGGCGCGTGTAAGCATGCGCCGGGGTCGCCAATCCGCTTTCGACATTCGGTGAAACAGGATTCCCAAATAGGTGAGCGCCGAGAAATTGTATTTGAAATAAAACAATAAAGTCAAAAACAAGGCGCTGAGCGCGAATCGCTGCGGTTTATCCTCTTCCTGGGGCAGGAACGTCAGCGTAGCCATTGCAAGGAACAAACCGGGCATCTCGCTCATGATAGTGGCTGCGTTCTCGATCGCGATCGGCGCCGTAGAGAACAATGCCCAGGTAACAATTAATCCCAGCCCCTTTCCCTCTCTATCTCGTATTCGAAAGGAATAGACCATGAGGCAGACAATTCCCCCGAACGATGCCAAGGCAATCAGGCGGGCGGCGGCCAGGGTGGGACCGAACAGGGTGAATAGAACTCCCGTAATCCAGGAATGCAGAAACGGCCAGGTCACCAGCCGGTTGGTATGATGCCAGAAATGATCCCAGTCGCCGTGCCGAAGATCGTACCAGATCTGCGCGCCCGCCGAACACCGTTCAAAACCGTCCCAATCCGGAATTCCCCCCAACCGGATGGAATAGATATACAACCAGAACATTAACGCTACCGTCCAAATCAACAAAAAAACAATCAAGAATGACTCAATAACGGCGTTTTGATCGTTTGTACTCCGATGCATGGTTGGATTTCCGTACATTCATCCTTTACGAGGATAGGGATGTGGCATGGTTCCAATGTTTGTTTCCTGGAATAAGAGGAAAGAGCAATCCTTTGAAAACATCGCGATTTCCTTTTACGCTACCTGAATACGATCCTACTCGGATATAGGAGGGTTGTAAAATCCTGAGGATTTCTTTTTCGCCGGGCAATGGGGATGTTAGGGGGATTCAATAGAAATCCCCCTTCAGACCTTATCCGGAACCTCTCCCCGAGTACGAGGGCGACATTGAGATAGAGGGATCGGTGGGTGTCGCGCCGAGGAGACGGTTAAAGAATCGGCGCAGGCCGCGGGGTTGCCTGTCTTTGAATTCGATCTGCAAAATCGTGGCGGCGATGTTGCGAATGGTTTTGGAAGCGGGAGCGTTTGGCGTCCGCAAGAGGAACGGCTTTTGCAAACGCACCGCCTTGAGCACTTCCGGATCGCGCGGCACGAAACCGATGTTGTTGAACGAGAGGTTGAGAAACTGACGGCACATCTGCAGCATCATGCGTAACACTTCCGCCGCCTCGTAAGCATTCTGAACCATATTCACCAATAGCCCGATTTCTTTTCCATCCTGGTGTTTGAGCAGGGTTTTGATGAGAGCGTACGCGTCGGTATACGCAGTAGGTTCGGGCGTGGTCACCACGATGACCTGATCGGCCGCTGTAAGAAATTGCATAACGTTGGTGTGAATCCCAGCGGCGGTATCGATCAGAAACACATCCGGAACGGGCTGAATCCCGTCGAACGCTCTGAATAACCGGGACATTTCGACGGGATTGAGTTGAGTGAGTTCTTCCACTCCCGATCCGCCGGGGATCACTATCACGCCGCCCGGTCCCTGAACCATGATGTCCTTCAGTTCCATCTCGCCGCGGATGACGTGACTGAGATTGTGACGGGGCGCCATTCCCAATAGAACGTCGACATTGGCAAGTGAGAGATCGGCGTCCAATACCAATACCCGCTTGTTCAATTGTGCCATGGCAATGGCCAGATTGCAGGCGATATTACTTTTCCCCACGCCGCCCTTGCCGCCGGTGATGGCGATCACCTGGGTGGATTGATTCAGGGGGAAACGGCAAATATTCCGCACTGGTGAAACGACGCCGGGAAGCGGTTGAACCGGTTCCGTCCGATCGGCCTGAATCGAGGAAGGTTCCGATGGGGCCGGAGGGTAATTCTTTTCTTTCCATCTCTTTTTAAGGTGTTTTTTTCTTTTTTTATCGAAGGTGGAGAGATGGGATTTGCCTACCGGATCTGTTTTACCCGGGATATTCTCCGCTGTACGGATATCCGGCGTTACTGGCGGAATTACCCGGGTAACTTTATCGGCAGATGCGACTGGCTCTTGCAGTAATGTTTCCGGGGATGACGCGTTAGTTGGCGAAAGCGGAAAGGCCGCCGGTTCGTCGAGAACGGCGGCTGCCTGCGTGTTTCCGGCCGTAGGAAGCAGTGGATCGTTGGCGGCCAATTGACGCAGTTTTTCGGCCTGATCAGGAATTCGTGTTTTCATTGCTCTGTTCCTGTGGGGCAATAATCGGAACCGGTTCATCGGCCGGTGGTTTCTGAACGTTAGGAATATCCGCTGCGGGAGGCCCGGCTGTTTCTTCGATACAACGATTCACCGCCGGTTTGGTTAATAACATTTTGGCGATGCGTTCGGGCCGGGCGCGTTCGATGTCTTCCGGGACATTCTGCCCGGTGGTCAGATAGGAAATCGGCATTTTAAATTTGGTGACGGTGTTTAGAATAGGTCCGTAGGTCGTGGACTCATCGATTTTGGTGAACAACAGGCGCGTGGGTTTGATCTCCTTGAAATGCTCGACAACGTCGACCATGTCGCTGAACTTGGTGGTGGCAGAAAGCACCAGATGAACCTCATCGGGATGGCTGGCATCGACGATGGCGCCCAGTGTACTCATCTGGGGAAGATTGCGTTGGCAAGCGCCCGCTGTATCGAAAAGAATCAGATGGGCGTCTTTGTGCTTTTTCAGCGCCTGCCGGACTTCGTCGGGCGAGTAGGTCACTTCCAGCTCCACACCCAGAATATCGGTATATTTCTGCAATTGCTCGACGGCGGCCAGGCGATAGAGGTCGGCGGTAACGAAGACGATTTTGGGACGCATGCGGGTATCGGGATTGTACCGGTATTGTGCGGAGATTTTGGCCAGGGTGGTTGTCTTGCCCACACCGGTCGGGCCGACCAGCATCAAAACTTTGGGTTTTCCGGGAGAGACGGGCAAGTCGAAAGGCGGTGCGACAGGAATTTTGGAAACGAGATAGGCTTTCAGCGCCGTCCAAACATCGTCCTGCGCATCCGTACTTTCGGCGAGTTGCGTGGCGATGGAGAGCGCCAGATGTTCGTCGACGTCCTGTTCCAAAAGGTGGTTATACAGTTCGCGGGTGTGCGCCGGAACCGAAGGCAGATCGCCCGAAGCGATGGAAGGAGCGAGGGTCTCCAGCAGACCGGTCAGTTTGATCAGGCGGTTCTCGAGATTCGCCAGCCGTTCCTCCAGTTTGATATCCGGAAGAGGCGGAGGAGGCTCAACGACAGGAGGCCGCGGATTGAGCAGGGGATTTTTCGCGTTGGCGTTTTCCTCGACAATCTTGCG
>CAZFOX010000474.1:4442-4788 GCA_964520565.1 uncultured bacterium
GTCCGATCAACAGTGCCGGATCGTTCCCAGAGGAGGGAGATTCGTCGGTCACTTTGATGTCCAGAGTTCCACCCCGCGCCTTTTTATGCCCGTTGGTTTTCCGGTTTCGCGTGGATGGATCCGGAGGGCGTTCGTTCGGAGCCGGTTGTTTTAAATCCACTCCCGCGGTGACTTCCACACCGCCCCGGCCAAACCATCCCAGCAACCCTTTTCGCAGATCGCGCGAATGCAGAATGACGGCGTTGGAACCGAGTTCCGCCTTGACCATCCGCATCGCGTCCGCCATGTCTCTTGCCTGGAACTTTTTAACCTTCACTTTGCACCCTCACTAGTCCGATTCGATTTA
>CAZFOX010000475.1:0-4778 GCA_964520565.1 uncultured bacterium
CGAGATCGAGAGTGGGCGATTCGGTTAAAGCATTAACCCGGCGTATGCCCTATCTTTCTTTCCCTAAGCAGGCGGTTCCCATTGGATTTCAATGGAATGAATCCCGCCAGATCCCCGTCACGGCGGCGAGTAAGCCCATTATCGCAAATACCACCTATACCCTCGATAAAGTTATGGAAGAGAACGGGGAAAAAATCGCTGTTATCAAGACGGAAACCCGTGTCCATGAAACCGATATTCCGGTCGATTCCAGTCAATCGGGCGGGAATAACGTCAACGTTGTAGTCAAATTTACTTACAAAGAATACTCCCTATCGTCACAGGGGGAGATTCGTTTCAGCCTGAACCGTGGACGGATTCTCACGGTTGAGGATACGCAAAATACTACAATCCACATGTTGGGCAGTACCGATGTCGATAAGGCCTCATTTACGCAGGATGTCCTCCAGGAATTCAAGCAGGTCGTCAGTTCAAAATTTACCGACCATTCCCCCCTTGCGCCGCCGGAAGGCAATGGCGGCGAAACCACGAAAGCCGGACAGTAAAACATGATTGGATCGATTCATTCTTTCCGAAAACCAGCCTTTCTTTCTCTATTGATCTTTATGATCCCAGCGGGAAATATCTCTGCTGCGGAAGAGAAGATATCGATCCATCCCGTCAATTTTTTTATGACCAGTTTGGGGAATGAGTTGTTTTATCCACGCGTCATTAACGCCGATTTTCTTCTTGCTTCGGATATTACAGGGGAGGAAACCGATAAGATTCTAACCGCCTGGAAGGAAGGCGGCGCGAATGCGATTCGGCTCAAAGCCGATAGTCTGTTTTCTCCCAGCGATCCCCTAAACCAATATCTGGATAAAAGCGGCCGGTTGAAATCGGAGTTTATGGCACGGCTGGATCGGACGATCGAGGCCGCCGTGCGTCAGAATCTGTTTGTCATACTGGTTTTATTCGATGTCGAACGGTTTGCGAAAAATTGGGAGACTTCGCCTTATAACAAAGTTAATGGAGGAAGCATCCAGCGGCTGGCCGATTGGTTTACGGAAAGTGCTTCTCTGTCGCAGGCGATGGAGCGAACGACTCAACTGGTCGAACGCTATAAGGATCGCCCCATCTTCTGCTGGGAAATCGGGCATGGGGCGAATGTCTGGGAACTCAACCGGCGGCCTAACAATGCTTTACGGGAAGGCGTATGCTATTGGGTCATTCGCCTGGCCAATCACATCCGAAAATTGGACGATCGAAAACACCTTTTAGCACTGTCGTTTGTTGCCAATACATATCCGGATCCACTGCTGGGGCTTCCCCAGATCGATTTGCATTTCCTGCAGATTCAATCTCAAAACGAAATCCAGGTGGTGAAAAGTGCAAATCCCTATATTCAAAGTATACGCAATCGGTATAAGAAACCGGTTTTCATCGCCGAAACCGAGTGGAAAGGAGACTCGGGAGCGTGGGAATCGTTTCAATACAATCTCTTCTGGGTTTCGCTGGCTTCGTGCAGTGGGCTGTTTTTATCCCCCATTCCCGGATCGAAAGGTTCTCACATCGCCGATGCGGATCTTCACTTGCTACAAACCGCGCAAAAATTTCTGCCGGAATTGAATTGGGACGGCCCTCCACGCGAGATTACTGCATCCGCCGAGATTGGTCCTAAAGATTCTTATTTCATTGTGGAATCGCTGGTGGGATACGACCGGGTTTTCTGGATACTGCGTTGCCAGCCCACTCAATCCAAAGCGCAGATCAAATTCAATACCGTCGAAGGCATGTATCGATATCAATGGTTCGATATCGAGAGAATGCAGAATCTTACAAGTAAAGATTTTCCCTTATTACGAAAATATGTCACGATCGAATCCCCTGAATTCGAACGCGGTATTCTTGGGTTGTTCCGTCTGATTCGGCGGACTCCCCAAAAAGAAACACCGTCGGATTCTTCTTCGGCGGTGGATGTTCGATGAAAGGAGAGATATTCCAACAGCAGAAGTTCTATCGGGAGAGGAATTCCAGGGGTTTTCCTTCGAAAGAGACATTCAGCATGATATAGATGGCCAAAATGGCGACTACAATACCCACGCCAATCCAGATCAATTTGGATTTAAATTCATTCTGTTGAGCGGTTTGGCTGCGTTTTTTCAGGCTATTGACCAACCGGTCCATTTTAGCGGTGTATTCATCCACTTCCGCCTCAGCCGGAGGAGAGGCTTCGATTCCTTCGCTCTTCGACGGCGTTTCTTTTTCGTGGTTTGAAGATTTATTCTGAGTCATGATCGATCTCCATCATTACCGCATTTATTGTTGAATTATAGCGCATGACTTATTCGTTATCAACCTATTTAGTGAAATAATGCAAAATATTTTTAATTATTGTAAAATTTGTTTCCATATAATTAATAACAGATGTATAAACTACTCGGATTTAATTATTGAGAATAGAATTTCCTGAACCGAATGGATGGATACGAGCTTCACCTTGCTTTACCCTCCATCCCCGTGTACCTTTTCCCGCAGGCGAGTGGTTGTAATGCAACCATAGAAATGGCAGGAGAATATCTCTTTTCCTGGATCCGATTTCATGATCAATAAGACATCTCTCTCTTCTCGAGTATTAAACGCCGAACCGTCCTCTTTCGAATCGTCCACGGGTATCCGTTTTGTGACTAGTTTGATGATCGTCATTACGCTTGTGGGCGCTTTTCTGGCGGGATTTTTTCCCATTCGTGGTTGTAACGATCCCTGGTGGCATCTCAAGACCGGCCAATACTTGTGGAACTATTTCCTCGAACACGGATTTCTTTCCTTTCCTCCCTATGACGTTTTTACCTATACCGGAGCGAATACACCCTGGGTCAATCACGAATGGCTTTCGGATTTGCTGTTTTATGGCGCGTATTCGATGGGAGGATTGCAGGGCGCCAATCTGTTAAAAGCGCTTGTCCTGATGCTTACGATCGGCCTGTTGTTACTTTATATGGTACGCAATGGCGTAAGTTGGAAAATGGCATGCCTGGGTTCTTTGATTGTGTTGCTGGCCAGCCAGACTGCCCTTTATATGCGTCCACCGATTTTTACTTATTTGTTCATCGTAATTTTCCTGCATATTATCTTGTGTTTTCAACTCGATGAATATTATGTGTGGGCTTTCATCGGCGCAATTGTGGCCGAAATCGTCTGGATCAACCTGCACGGCGGCGCGGTGATTGGCCTTGTTCTGTTGTTTTTTTGGTGGTTAAGCGAATTGTGGTTTTGTATCGTAACGTGGCTGCGCGAAAATCCGACAGCGCCCTCTTTCAAAAGGCTGCACACGGCCACCTTCGTTCTGATTGCAGTGACTCTCGCATCCTTTGTGAATCCTTTCACCTATCACGTGCATTTATTACCCTTCAACGTGATGGGAGACCGGTGGCTGGTCGCGAATATCGGCGAGCTGCAGTCCGCCAACATGCATTACACCCGCGCTTTTGAACTGATCATACTGGGCTTATTCTTCCTCCCCATGTTGCGCGCGGGATCGATCTGGATTTACGAAGGGCTCGCGATCGTATTTTTCGGCCATCAGGCTTTGAATTATATGCGCCATATTCCCCTGTTTGCAATTGTGGCGGTTCCTCCATTAATGTCCGCTCTGGCGGAAGAACGGCGTGCGTTGATTCCCTGCGATGAGGAAGATGAAGAGTATAGCGGATTTTGGGGTACTTTATCTGCCACCGTAAAATGGTTACTCAACCGGCATGTGGATGTGGTTGTCGCTTTTCTGGTGATTGCTTATATTTTCGGAATACGTCCAGGAAAGATATGGGCGCAAAACTATCATGACTGGCCTTCCCTGCGTTCGGACGGCTATGTAAAAGAACATTATCCCGTCGATGCGGTGAATTTTATCGAACGATACCGGCCTGCCGGACCCCTTTTTAATCACGACAACATTGCGGGATATCTGATCTGGCGTTTGTCGCCGGAAAAATATACCATTTTTACCGACACCCGTTACGATTTATGGGGAAGCCGGTTTGCCAAAGAGGAACTGGCGATTCTCACGGCTCGTGAAATTCCCTTGGGTGGATACGACGCGGAAGGAGACTGGTGGCAATTCAGCGATTTGATAAGACCCCGGGAACAGATTCAATATCTAATCGACACGGGCGAGTTTCCCCCTTTTCCCGACCTTCAGGAATGGCTGCAAAGCGGAAAACCCTACTGGCAATACCTTCTTGACGACAAATACAAGATTAATTTTCTGATTACTTTCGATATCGATCCCATTCAATATTACTTACAGAAAAAGTTTCAGGGGTGGTTTCAGGTATTTCACGAAAAAGGGTATGTGATCTATCTGCGGGATGATCCACAAAACGATGAGCTACTGCAGAAATTCGCTCAGAACCATCGCGAACATTTGCGTCCACCGGCGCAGTCTAATTCGTCCTCGTCCTGACGGTCGTGTTTGAAAGTCACCCATTGGCTTCTGCAGATTCTGAATCGGGTGGCCTATAGCCAAGGGGAAGAACGATGGTGAACTGCGCGCCACCCTCGGGACAATTGACGGCTTCGATACGTCCGTTATGAAAATCCTCAACGATCGATTTCACCCATGCCAGACCCAATCCTCCTCCACTGTTTTCTTTGGTGGAATAACCGGATTGGAAAATACGGCGGATTTCGTTATCTTTCAGTAACTGTCCATCCCGGTCTCGGATTCCAGGGCCGTTGTCGCTGATCGACAGAGTCGTACTCGTTTCGGTATTGCGATCGATAGACAAGAGGATTCGTCC
>CAZFOX010000476.1:0-3290 GCA_964520565.1 uncultured bacterium
GATTCCCGCGAAGGGCTCAACCGGGTAATGCAGAACAACTGCTATTCCGCAATTCTGCTCGACATGAAAATGCCGGGAATGGATGGAATCGAATTTCTCAACGAACTCCGTAAAACCCATCCGGATATTCCCGTTATGGTGATCACCGGATATGCCAGCATTCCCTCCGCGGCGGCGGCCATGCGCCTGGGCGCCTCGGATTACATTCCCAAACCGTTCACACCCGACGAAATCATCAAGGCGGTGGAGCGGATTTTCAACGAACACGACGCCAGCGCGGCAGCCAAAGAGGCGGTCAGAGCGGCGGCGATGGAACGTCCGGCGGAAGAATATGCAAGCGCGGCTCCCGAAACGGAAGGCGAACGCGAACGCATCGAAAAAGCGGAACCGGGCAAAACCTACTTCTACGACGAAGCCTGGCTGCAACTGGAACCTTCGGACGGCGACAATTCTGAAACACGGGTGCGCGTGGGGTCTCTCCTCGCGGGTTTGGAAGAGGGCGGCATTGGGGGGATCCAGTTGCCGCGCGAAGGCGACGTGATATACCGCGGATTACCGTTGGCTTCGTTGACTCTTCCGGGAGGCTCCATGCGCATCATTCCTTCCCCGGTATGCGGTGTGGTGACTGAAGTCAACCATCGCCTTCAACTCGACCCCTCCCTCGCCCACCGCGATTCGATGGGCGAAGGTTGGATTGCCAAGGTGCGCCCCGATGCGCTACGTACCGACCTGTGGTCACTGAAAAGCCGGGCGGTAGTACTTTCCACACACCAGCAAAACGACTGGAAAACCGTAAAAGACCGCATCGAAGCCCTCGGTTGCCAGGTTCATTTCGCTAATACCCTCGAAGAAACCTTTGCCACAATTCAGGATTCGGGCGCGGGACTGGTCTTCTTCGATGCGGGCGCTTACGGCATCGGCGGGCCGGGATTGGTCCAAAAACTGACGGAAAAATATCCCTCCGTCAAAGTGGCCGTAGGCAACGACCGCGATCATTTTCAGGAAAAAGCCTATCGCATGAACAAGATTCTCTACTACTCCGGCGAAACCTTCACCGAAACGGAAATCGCCGAGATTCTCTACTCCGCCTTTCGCCCGGTTCTGCTGCCGTCCACAGCGGTGAGTTCATCCTCGGCCCTTCCCCGTTGGATCAGCCGCTTCCAGATCACCGGCCCCGAAGGCCGCACGGTCACCCTACTCGCGCCGGGCGAACAACTGGCCCGCGACCGCGGTCTGGGTTGGGCGATCAACCGGGTTCTTCTGCGCAGCGGAATGCCGGTACAAACCGACCTGACCGCCCGCCCGGGATCGGCCCGCGAACTCGTGGACGCTATGAATGAAAGCGACCGCCTGATTATCCTGCGAACGGTGGACGTGGGGCGCATCCCCGGCACGTTGATCAAAAAGGAAAATACCGAATCGGCGGGCGCGATCGGCCTGGCGGGAAAAGTCGTCACAACCTATTTCGTCCAACCCGATCCCCATAAACCGGCCGGCCTCGATTTCGATTCGCGCACCGGCTCCGCCCTGGCCCAGTTTCTGGTTTACGAAATGATTGCTGCCGCCCGGAAATCCGCCGAAGCGCTGGTATAAGTGGGAGTACCGAATTTCCTAAACGCCCTCCCTGCGGCGCAGAGATATCCTTCCCAATGGCTGCCGCCGCTCTTTCGCATGAAACGCCCTGCGTATATCGGTCCGCAGGGCGTTTTCATGCGAGTGGCCTTCGACACGTTGATCGTTAAATCGATAATAAAGTACTGTCCACCAAGTTAGATTCTTTCAAGACAATTCTGCGAGTTTATCTTTCCGAATTCGTTTCGAGTCTTAAAAGAATTTACGAAAACCTGAATTTCCAATATCTTTGATTAATTGTAACAACTAAAGAGAATCATTTTTGTAATAAAATCCGTACGTGCACGGTTAACGCTACAATCCATTGGAAAGCAATGGGAAATGAATATACACCGGTATTTTAAAGAATCGTTATAATCCCGTAATAAAATAAAAAGAGATGAGGGGAATCGCAATGCATCCAAAAAAACGTCTACTTGATTCTGTCTCCGAAATACCTGCGAGGATGTTCTTCCTGGCTGGAATGTGCGTTATCTTCGGCAACCTTCCAACGCACGCCGCCGATTCTTTTCCTGTCCAATCCTATCCAGGTCATCCGTATGAAGACGGCGACGTGTTTGCGGATACCTGGGTAGCCACCGACGCCCTGGGGAGAACGGTTCCCGGTCTGGATGAATGCGGCCCTGTTAAACCTAATAAATGGGTGGGTATCTTCTATTGGACGTGGCACACCCACGACCGCGGCGGCCCCAACGATAATACCAAACTGATCGCGGCAGCCCAGAATGGAATCGTCACCTGGCCCGATAACAACGCTCCCCATCACTGGGGCGAGCCGGAACTCGGCTATTACGTCATGACCGATCCCTTCGTGATCCGCAAGCATGCCTCGATGCTCGTCGACGCGGGCATCGATGTAATCCTCTTCGATACCACCAATCCTCCCTTTACCTGGAAAGACGAATACGAGGCCCTCTGCCGCGAATATACCGCCATGCGCCGGGAAGGTGCGCGAACGCCATCCATCGGCTTCATCGCTCCCTTCGGCGATCCCCGTCCGGTGACCGACCGGCTCTGGAAAGACCTGTATCAGCCGGGAAAATGGAAAGACCTATGGTTCGTCTGGGATGGCAAACCGTTCATCCTGGCCAACAAAGAATTCATCCAGGATCGTGAAATGCTGGAATTTTTCACCTTCCGCCGTCCTATGCCGGATTACTGGATCGGACCAACCGGGCCGGATCAATGGAGCTGGCTGGAAGTGTTTCCACAGCATGTTTTCAAGAACAGTCGCGGTGAGATCGAGCAGATGAGTGTAGGCGTCGCACAAAACGCTTTGCCTAATACACCCGGCCCCGCCCCAATGAGCCATAAAGCGGGCGCAATGGGACGCAGCTGGCATAACGGTAAAAAAGACGAACGTCCTGATTCCGTTAATTGGGGACTGAATTTTGACGAACAGTGGACGCATGCGCTGCAAGTGAATCCAACCTTTATTTTCGTGACCGGCTGGAATGAATGGGTGGCGGGACGTTTTACCCAATGGAGCAAATACACCGACGCGGATAGCTACTATCCCGGAGGTCTGTTCGTGGATCAATACACGCAGGAATACAGCCGGGATTGCGAACCCATGCGCGGCGGCCACACCGATAACTATTACTATCAACTCGCCAGCTGGGTACGGCGCTTCAAAGGTGTACGTGAACGTCCCCTCG
>CAZFOX010000476.1:3300-4773 GCA_964520565.1 uncultured bacterium
AGTGGCCCCAGTGCTATCGCCATCGATGGCTCGTTCGAGGATTGGAAGAACGTGACCCCCGAATACCGCGATACCATCGGCGATACCTTCCATCGCGATCACAAGGGGTACGGCGATCTCCACTACCGCAACGAGACGGGACGTAACGATTTTGTAATCGCCAAAGCCGCCTATGACGAATCCCAT
Source organism: uncultured bacterium (assembly GCA_964520565.1). Taxonomy (GTDB): domain Bacteria; phylum Hinthialibacterota; class Hinthialibacteria; order Hinthialibacterales; family Hinthialibacteraceae; genus CAZFOX01. The sequence continues at coordinate 3,487 of CAZFOX010000476.1, forward strand.
CTCTATTTCTTCGTCGAGACTCTAAAACCAATCACCCCCCATACCGGCCTGCACTGGATGCTGCTTCTGCTGGATGCCGACCGAAACGCGCAAACCGGATGGCTGGGGTACGATTACATAGTCAATTTGGAAGTCCCCGGAGACCGTGAAACGACTCTGAAAAAATGGCGAGAGGGAACCTGGGAAACCGTGGCTCGAACCGCGTACCGGATGAATGGAAACGGACTGGAACTCTCGATCCCGCGCGTGCCGATCGGCCAGTCGCAACAGGTCGGATTCGATTTCCACTGGGCGGATAACATACAATCTTTCGGTGATATTTCCGAACTGGGCGTCAACGGCGACAGCGCTCCCAATCGAAGATGGAACTACCGCTTCGAATTTGGGGGATGAAGAAATCGATCGTTAATCCATTACACGAATGATCGCCAGTCAAAATATCAGAAATTCGGGTGTACGCAAATTCCTTTAAGGCACGAAACGTATTCTGAGAGACAAACTCGCAAAATCGCCATGAAAGAATCCATCCAACAACCGTGTTACTTACAAACAATTATATCACCCAGTCCACTACATCTTCCGGGGGGAGTATGCGTTCGATATAGATCATGATGGCGGCGAGTTTGTCGTCCGGGGGATCGCCCACTTTCACTTCGATGATATTGCCCGCCTTTCGGACATTCGAATCGGGATTCAGCAGTTCCACCCGTTTTCCCCGGGGATGATCGGCGACCCAGGCGTTTCGGGCAGAGGATTCGGAAAAGACCTTGCAACCGACCAGGACATTATCGAATTGGAGAATGATGTGATGCTGATCGTCTCCATCCAGGTATTCGTCCGGGGTTGAATGGCGGCTGATTTCCGGCGCATACAACGTAACGTTTTCATCGATTAATTGCCAGCGTTCGACGATTGGCATAGAAATATCCTTCCCGCGGGTTGGAGATACGGGTTCATGCTATATTTTTCTTTCGCGGTTACGCCAGTTTCCAGGGGCTCCGGTAGTTGCGGCGCAAAAGAGAATTGGCGCGGTTGTTCCCTTTCACGCGTTCCCGTTCATCGTCCCAAACGAGCTTATCGCCGGTGCGATAGGCGATGTTTCCCAAGAGGCCGCCTTTGGTCAGGCGATAGGCGTATTCGACGTTGCAGGTGGTTTTCTCGCGCGTTTTGATCGAATTGAGAAACTCGCGGATATGGCCCGGCGAGTTGGGAATCGAAGGTTCGGGCCGGGGGAAATCTTCGGTTTTTTTACCGTCCACCCAAATTTCGTGGCTACCGTAGTTGGCG
>CAZFOX010000477.1:0-4772 GCA_964520565.1 uncultured bacterium
GAACCAAAAACCAAGTCCCGTCACAACGGCAAGGATTCGGTTTCCATCAATGTCGTGAAACGCAGCGGTGAAAACATCATCGCCATCGCCGACCGGGTCAAGGAAATCATCGCCGATTATCAATCCCGCGTTCCCAACGGCGTGGATATCGCCATCGTCATGGATATGTCCAAAGATATCCACGTGATGGTGGGCGATCTGGAAAACAACATTCTTTCCGGTTTGATCCTGGTGTTGATCGTCGTGTTGTTTTCGATGGGTTTTGGCAACGCACTTATTGTTGCGTCCGCCATTCCGTTCTCGATGCTGATCTCCTTTTTCAGCCTGAAACTGATGGGAATCACCCTAAACATGGTTGTTCTGTTTTCGTTGGTTTTGGCGGTCGGGATGCTGGTCGATAACGCCATTGTCATTGTGGAGTGTATTTACCGCCATCACACGGAGGGGAAAAGCCGTTTTCAGTCAGCGATCGATGGGACTCACGAAGTGATGTGGCCGGTAATCACCAGTACCGCTACAACGGTCGGCGCATTTTTCCCGATGGTGTTCTGGCCGGGGATCATGGGCGAATTCATGTATTACCTGCCCGTCACGGTTATCGTAGCTCTTTCCGCTTCATTATTTGTGGCGTTGGTTGTGAATCCCACCCTGGCCGCTTTATTCATGAGCGCCAAGCAGATTGCCCCCGAAGAGAAAAAAGACGGCCTTTTTTTAAGGGCTTATACGAAGGTTATCGCAGGCGCCGTTCATCGTCCTTTTTACACGCTGAGTTGGGCGATCTGCATGCTGGTTCTGGTCGTGACTGCCTACGCCCGGTTAGGACGCGGCGTGGAACTTTTCCCCGATATCGATCCCAAACGCGCCTACGTTAACGTCACGATGCCTACGGGAACCAATTTGGATGAAACCGACGCGCTGGTCGAGAAACTAGAAAAGATCGCTCAGACCTATCCGGAAATCGAGAGCATTATCACGAATGTGGGAACCGCCGGTTCCAGCAATCCGATGGCGATGTCCAGTAATTCGCCCGATGCCGCACAGATCATGCTCGAATTTCCCGATTTCGAGCTACGCACCCGTCCCTCCGAGAACATCCTGCAGGAGTTGCGGAAAAAGTATGCCCCATTTTACGAAGCGGAAATTGAAATCAAGAAAGAAGAAGGCGGTCCCCCCACCGGAGCACCGGTCACAATCGAGATTTCCGGAGAAAACTATGAAATCCTGGAACCGATCATGCGGGACATCAAAGAAAGAATCCGGGGTATACCCGGGCTGGTCAATATGGACGATGATTACGTAATCGCTCGGCCGGAAATCGTCGTCAAAGTAGATAAAGAACGCGCCGCGCTATTGGGGCTGAACACGCAGGTTATTGCTACCAACGTGAAAGCAGCAATCCGCGGGATCGAAGCGGGAGTTTACCGGGAAGGGAACGACGAGTACGACATTATCGTTCAACTTCCGTTAGAACGGCGCAAAGACCTCTACGCTCTCAGCAATCTGGTGGTGTCCGGCTTGGCGGGCAATCACGTGCCTCTCAGTTCTGTCGCCGACATTCAACTCAACGCCGGATTGGGAACCGTCGTCCGCTCCGATCAAAAACGGGTCATCACCATCGAAGCGGAAGCGGAAGGCCGTCTGGGCAACGATGTCCTCCAGGACGTTCAGACCGAACTGGCCGACTTAAAACTGCCCTCCGGGTATAAAATTCGCTACCGGGGCGAAAGCGAGGATCAGGAAGAGGCGCAGGAATTTCTCAGCGAGGCATTCGTGGGCGCGTTGATGATCATATCGCTGATCCTGGTCATGCAATTCAACTCGATCTTCAAACCGTTCGTCATTCTGACCTCGGTGATTCTTTCCACGATGGGCGTTTTTATCGGCCTGATCCTCACCCACAAGCCCTTCGGGATCATCATGACGGGGATCGGCGTCATCAGCCTGGCGGGCGTAGTTGTCAACAACGCCATTGTTTTGTTAGACTATACTATGCAGCTCCGCGATCGCGGGATGGGAAATAGGGAATCCCTCATCGAAGCGGGACGGGTGCGTCTGCGTCCGGTCATGCTAACGGCGATCACCACAATATTGGGATTAATCCCGATGGCGGTCGGCGTCAGTTACGATTTTCGTTCGGGGGGCTGGCAGGTTGGCAGCGAATCGGCGGAGTGGTGGGGTCCGATGGCCGTCGCCGTGATTTTCGGCCTCGGGATTGCCACCGTGCTGACTCTGGTGGTGGTCCCGGCCATGGTTTCCGGAGGCGATAGGGTTACGGCTGCCTGGCATCGTTTCAAGGAACGGGTGGGGCTCACTCCATCGCCGGAAACCAATCTGTAAGAAACGGCCCGTCTCGTCCGTCTAGAGGAACGAGGCGTTTTTCGCTCGACCCTCCTTCGAGTTCTTTGGAAAAACGGAAACCGTTTCGCAACGATCTGTCTTGGCAAACGATGAGGTAACGACTTAACCAATGGAAGAAACGATGGTTTTTTTCTCGGAAAATCGGCGATTAACTTGATCTCTCTCCCCCCAACTTGGGGAAAGAATCTTCTTCATTCGGCTCGATACGGACAGGATGCGGTCTGTCATTGCGAACGAAGGGAAGCAATCTCATGGGCGATTCGGTGAATTGATCCATGCAGCCAAGTTGCATACGAGGAATCGGATGAAAATGCTATGAAACATCGATTGGCCTGTATTTTTATTGGGCTACTTATTGCCATCAACGTCTTTGCCTTTCTTCCCGATCGAGAATTCAAGCGCTCCATGCAGGAAAAAATCGCTTACGCGATCCGGTATTACAAGGATCGCGCATGGCATTATTACCTGCAGGCCACGGGACAAATCCCCCCGCCGATCATCGCTTACAATCAAAACGAATGGATGCATTTTGAAACCGCGTGCGACGCTCTGTTAATCGACAACCGGACGTCGATCGACTGGTTCAAGCAATATTTGGATATTCAAAAAGGCGTCATGAAGTCCTTCTTTGATGAATCCCAGAAAAACGCGGTTCGGGAATCGAAAGAACCGCAAAGGAGAAGAATGTCTCCTCGAGAGGGATTTTCCGAGTTTCAAAAAATCCGTCAAAAGATCGTCGGCCGGTTTTTGATCGGCATACGCGACGGTCTTACGGAGGAAGAATGCCGGACGATGGAGACGATTCTTCTGCATCCTTATACTATTCCGGTCGCCGAATTGCGCGCCTTGCGCCGGATTCCCCTTCGGGAAGAACAGCGAACATCTCTCAATCCATTCGCTCATCGCCTGGCCCAGGCGATGGCTGCTTATTCTCCCCAATATCCGGGGGATGACGTCCATCCCAGCGAAGAAAAGAGGGTGGAGATATGTAAGCAAGACTTCCTGTCCCAGATCCAGGAAGAATTAACCCGGACGCAAATCGATCAATGGAAATCGCAGATCGGCCGTCATCAGAATTCCGTGCGGGAGTTCCGCCAATTCCTCGAGAAAATGAGAGCGGATATTCTTTCGTGGGAACAGCAGTGGGAGAGGGGAAAAACACGGCAACGGGAAAATGAAGCCTTCCCACCCAATGAAAACAGCGAGAAAGAATCGATGCCGGAACGGATCGTTACTCAGAATCCGTCTCATTCTTCTTGAGACCGCCGGTATTTTGCCCCCGGGTTTTCGGCGGCTTGTCTCGATCTAAATCAATCTCGATCATGCATAGGCGATTGTTTCCCGAGCGATCTGGCGCGCTTCGCGGTCGGCTTCGTGGATATCTTCGAGGGTATATTCGAGAAGGGGGGAATGGCGTTTCATGCTTCGTTCCAGAAGACGGGGGATGGAACCAAAACTGATGCGGCCCTCGAGATAGGCGGCCACGATCTCTTCGTTGGCCACGGAGAGGTAAGCGGGCATGGTTCCGCCGGTGTGCGCCGCCTGATAAGCCAGCGACAGGCAGGGGAAACTTTGGATATCGGGGGGGAAAAAGGTCAGTTGGGAAATCTCGAGCAGATTCAATTTACGGCCGGAGCGCTGGAGCCGTTCCGGATAGGATAGCGCGTATTGAATGGGTGTCCGCATATCGGCGTCTCCCAATTGTGCCATTATCGAACCATCGCAGAACTCCACCATCGAATGGATGATGGATTGCGGGTGTACCACCACATCGATCCTGTCCAACGGCGTATCGAACAGGTGGTGCGCCTCGATTACCTCCAGCCCCTTGTTGAACAGGGTGGCGGAATCGATGGTGATCTTGGCCCCCATATTCCAGGTTGGATGGCGGAGCGCCGCTTCCACCGGCATGTCTTCGAAATCCTCCGGTTTCTTTCCGCGAAACGGCCCTCCGGAAGCAGTCAGGATGATCCGTTCCACTTCTTCGGGACGTCCACTCTGGAGACATTGCAGGATCGCGCTGTGTTCGCTGTCGATGGGAACCACGGAAACGCCCGACTGCCGGGCGCTTTTCATCAGAAGGCCGCCCGCCATGGCAAGCACTTCCTTATTGGCCAGGGCGACGTTCATTCCGCAGCGAACTGCTTCGAACGTGGGACGGAATCCCACGGCACCGACGGTGGCAATCACCGCCACATCGGCCTTGCAACGTTGCACGATTTCGATCAACGAATCCGGCCCGGAAAGGAATTCTGTCTCCGGAGGTAAATCCTGCCGGGAAAATTGTCTTACCGATTCCTGGTTCGTCAAAGCTACAAAACGGGGATGGAATTCCCGGCATTGTTGAGCAAGAATGGAATGGTTTTTATGAGTGGCCAACGCCACAATGTTGAACCGGCCAGGGTGACATCGAA
>CAZFOX010000478.1:0-4771 GCA_964520565.1 uncultured bacterium
CGACTACCAGAAAATGTATTACGATCCGATTCAGGATAAACCCGCTCCATTGGGCACTTTATTGAACGAACCGGAACTACAGACCTTGTTGAAAACGATTGGACCATCAAAACCATGAAACGAACAATTCCACGGATTCTGTCCAAAACATTTTGTTTTGCCATCCTTGCGATGGTGAGCCTGGGATGGTGCGCGCCCGGTTACACTCAGACGCTCACCATCGGCGACAATCAGCTGATTCTGCAGGAAGGCACGCAACTCAACGCCGACAATCTCATGTCCGACGACAGCACGTTAATCATCACGCCGGGCGAGGGCATGTCTGTGGCCAGCGTCAAAATGCAGAACGCCACCCAGACGATATTTTTTTATGGCAAAAAAATCACCGTTCAGCAAAAATCCAACGATTTCCGTCTGGAAGGAGACGGCAAGATTCAATGGGACAATAACACTCTGACCGGCCCCAAGGAGATCGTCTTCGTTTCCGCCGAAAATACCTTGAAACTTTACGGAACGGCCAAGGAGCCCGCCACCATCGATTACACCGGTTTCGCTTTCAAGGGAAAGGCGGAATGGTTCATCATCCAGGGAGAAAAGGTGAATGGGAATTGGACACCCAACAACCTGAAATCCGGCCCCATGAAGGAAGGGATCATCGGTCCCAATCCCGGGAAAACCAAACCCTCAAAGGCACCGGGTCCCAAACTCTCCGCACCGAATAAGAAGTAGAAACCGGAAAATGTCATCGATTCCTCAACCGGCCAAGTTGAGTTATAGGGATTGACTGAATCGGCGAAGTCTCGTTGACTTCGCCGTTGTCTTTTTCGATGAATTATTCTTGAACCACGGAGTGAATCTCGATGGGCGTAACCATGAAACCGACCGAAGTCCGAATGGGTACTTTTCTGGAATTTGAAGGCGAAGCCTACGTCTGTACCAAATACGAGCATGTATCCCCCGGGAAGGGACAGGCGTTCATCCGTATCAAAGTCAAACACCTGAAAAGCGGGCGGGTATTAGAAAAAACCATCAAATCGAACGACACGGTCGAGCGCGCTCCCATGGAATCGCAACGGGTACAGTATCTCTATCGCGACGAACAACTCCATTTCATGAACAATGAAACCTACGAGCAATTTTCCCTGCCTCCCGAGGCATTGCTGGGTAAAGACCAATGGCTGAAGGAAAACACGGACATCCAACTCTTTTTCCACAATGGGGATGCGGTGGCGGTGGATATTCCCAATACCATGGAATTAAAGGTGGTCGAGACCGAACCGGGAATGAAGGGCGATACGGTATCCGGAGCGACGAAACAGGCGACCGTGGAAACTGGAGGGGTCGTTTTGGTTCCCTTGTTTATTAACGAAGGCGATATTATTAAAGTAGACACACGGGATGGAAGTTATCTGGGACGAGCCTGACGTTCTATGACGATCTTGTTCGCTCTATGAGACAACCCTAGAATATCGCTCGATCGGTAGAAACGGTTTTTCCAACGGTCTTCAGAGTATTCATATCACTGCCATGAAAATAGACTGGAAGATTCACAACAATATCGTCGTTCTGCTCCTGGAAGAAGAAGTCCTTTCGCATCCAGGCCGGATCCAAGAATTTGAGTCGGCTCTTATCCACGCTTTTTCCGGTGACAACCACGTCCTTGTCGATCTATCGAAAGTGGCATTCATGAACTCGTACGCCATCCGCGTTTTATTGGCGGGATTGGAAAAGAGCCGTAAAACCGGGAAGAAATTCGCCTTATGCGGAATCCGAACGGAAGTGATGCTCACTATGCGGGTATTGCAGATTTCCGAATTGATTCCCAATTACACCGACTCGTACGAAGCCCTGAACCATTTCTAACAAGTCAATTCCCTTCTCCATTTTTGAGACGGTAGAGACGCGCGCATTTTTCCTCTTTCCCCACCTCATACAATAATTCGTAATAAGCCGGATTATTCAGAAAGAACTTATGCCCCAGGCGGGCGGTTATGGGATGGCTGTCTTCGTCGGAGATATAGAAATAATAATGGATATCACGGCGGAGTAATTCCTGGTGAATTTCGGGATAAGGTTTTCCATATAAAGGTGTCAGGCCGCAATCGTCGAGATGAACGATCGAGATATCGTCCCGGTAGACGTGGTAACGATTGTCGTGGGATAAAATCACAGCGTCTTTTTCGAGATTTTTATTGATAAAACTCCAGGCGGACGCGTCTTTATAGTCGTATTTCCCAAAGCGGCCGGCATACAGATAGAATTCTTCCGGCGATAATCCCGGGCGGCTAAAGAGAGGGAGTTTGGCGCTGGGCATTTTGGGTCCCATAATCGCGACAGAAACACCGGGAACCAACGCAGCCGCGAGCAATAAAAGATAGAAACCCCTCCGAATAGAATCTCTTTCGACCTGAGATAAGAATCGTCCAACAAAGAGCCCCAAAATGGGGAGCGCGGCGATGGTGTGATACCAGTACAATCCGGAAATGACATATTGGTAGACAAAATAGAGTATGAATAAAAACGCCGCAACGACAAAAAAAGGCTGTTTGCGTTTCCAGCCCAGCAACAATCCCGGCAACATAATTCCCGTCAGTAAAGGAGCAAAGCGCCAATCGGACTGGAAAAAGACCAGACTGTTCACCACTTTTTTCCAGAGGGTATCGCCAAATTGCGCCGCTCCCTGCCCGTGCGCCATCCATTCCAGGTTGCAGGATTCCAGCACCTCCAGATTGATATTTTTCCCGCCGAAAATCTGGGGGAAAAATGCATAGACGGGATTACCGGTAACCAACCAGTTTCGCACGTACCAGGTTAACCCCCATCCAAACCAGAAAACCAGCCACCCGCCAATCATCATCCAACAATGACCGGATTTTTCAGCAATAGCCGGGTATCTCCATAGAATGGCCAATAGCAAAGGCGGCCAAACGATCCAACCCAGATAATTAATATGAGGAAAGATTGCGGCGACCGCCAACAGGGGGATCATGCGGCGGATCGTGGAATTCGAGATAAATGCTTCCAGAAACAACAGAAACAATAATGTGTACACCATCACGAGGGAATAATCGGAAGCCCAGACGAAATAAGTGGATACAAAAGGAAGGCTGCGAAATGCCAGCGTGGAAAAAACCGCCGTCATCCGATGATGATACAACCGAACAGCCAAGTAGTAGGCAATCAGGATTGAACCCAATCCGGCCAGAGGTGGAAGCAGCTGGCCGTAGAGGTCGGCCCATTGTCCGAACAACATGGCCGTGGCGGCCTGATGAAGGGGGTAGAGATGAGGGTAGTTCGCCCCCAGACCTAAACCAACCTGCAAGCAGACCAAGACCGGGAAGCCCCCCTGCTGATAAGTCATTTTGCCGTAATGGATATAGAGAATCAGCGCGTCCCAATAATCGACGGGATAGAGCAGCGCATGATAAAAACTCAAAAGGGTAATCAGCCCTAGAATCGAAGCCGCACATCCAAACAGGACTTTATCCCCACGCTCCAGCGAGGGTTTCGGCAAAACCGGAACCTCTTCTTCCGCCCATCCCCAACAACGTTTCGCGGCATAGAAAAGCAGGCCAAGACCCAGCAGGCTAAAAAGAACCGTCCAGCGATTGAGCAAAAATGGGATCGCCCATAGTTCCAAAACAAACGTCGCCAGTCCGATCCCCATGAAGATCCCGGCGATCCATTCAACGGTTTTGGGAAGGCGTACGAATAAGCGGAGAAACAAAACGCCCACCACGCCATGCAAAGCCAGAGAAACGAATTCTCGAAACAGATACAAAAAAAAGGAATTGGGCCACCGAATCTCGATGGATGACAGCGCCCGGAAGAAGGCCGGATACACCCCCGTCAATAAATCCCGGTTCAGGGGATATCCGAAAAAAGCGATAACGCCGATTCCCAGCCATCCGAGGATGATAAGAGGAATCAACGTTTGACGATCGAAGCGAGGCTTAATCGGAGTTCCACTCCTTCCCGGTCAGCATGCGATACGCGTCGATATAACGGCGGCGGGTGTTTTCCACAATCTCTTCCGGAAGATCCGGAGCGGGAGGATTACGATCCCATTTTATCCGAATCAGGAAATCGCGGACGAATTGCTTATCGAGGGCTTCCTGAGCCTTGCCGGGTTGGTAATCGGCGGCCAGCCAGAAGCGAGAGGAATCGGGGGTGAGGACTTCATCGATCAGGATGATCTCGTCTCCCTCCCGGCCGAATTCAAACTTGGTATCGGCGATCAAAACGCCTCGCGTGCGGGCGTACTCGGTGGCGGAGCGAAAAATTTCCAGACTACGTTCGCGCAATTCTTCCGCTTCCCAGCCGCCAATCTTAACCACCATTTCGTCGAAGGAGATATTTTCATCGTGGCCTTCCTTGTTTTTCGAAGCGGGAGTGAAGATGGGCTCAGGGAGGCGATCGGAGAGGCGAAGGCCGTCCGTCAACCGGATTCCACAAATGGATTGGTTTTGCTGATATTCCGCCCAGGCCGATCCGGCCATGTAGCCCCGTACGACGCATTCGACAGGCATCGGCTCGACTTTTTTAACCAGCATGGAACGTCGGGCAAGAATCTCGGGATAGTTCCGGAACGGTTCGGGGAAATCCTTTACCTCGGTGGTGATCACATGATTGGGGCTGGCCGGTTTCAGGGTATTAAACCAAAAGAGAGACATCTGAGTTAAAATCGCGCCTTTGTCGGGAACGCCCTGGGGCAAGATGCAATCGAACGCGCTGATCCGGTCGGTGGCAACGAGCAGCAACCGGTCGCCCA
>CAZFOX010000479.1:0-4764 GCA_964520565.1 uncultured bacterium
TGTTTTTGATTGGGATCGAGGTTGCAGACGGTTACCAGCACTTTGCCGTTTGTATCGCGCGAGGCGGACGCATTAAGAGCCGGGATTTTATCCCGTCCGAACGTGTAATCCCCGCATTGCAGGTAAGCGGGCAATAATGTGGCGTCCTGATGTCCCTTGAACATCTCGAAGACGTGATAGGTCGGCGTGAGGAGCATTTTTTCTTTGTCGGTCAGGATCATCGCCTGCAGGACGTTGACGGTCTGGGCGATGTTGGCCATCTGAACGCGGTCGCAGTGTTTGTGAAAGATGTTGAGTGTCAGTCCGGCCACCAGCGCGTCGCGCAGCGAATTCTGTTGATAGAGGAATCCTCGGTTGGTTCCCGGTTCAACATCGTGCCAGGCGCCCCACTCGTCAATCATGAGACCGATGCGGCGGGAGGGATCGTATTGATCCATGATGGCGGAATGGGCAGTAAGGATTTCATCCATCTTCAAAGCCTGTTGCAACTGCGCGAACCAGTCCTCTTCCTCGAACTGCGTGGCGGAGCGGCTCTTTCGGCCGCTGCCGCAGTAATAATGAAGGCTGATGCCGTTCATATGGCGGGCGGCCTTCTTCATGACCACTTCCGTCCAGTCGAACCGGCTTTCGTAAGAACCGCAGGCAATTTTGAACAGGCGGTTGCCAGGGAAATTGCGTAGATAAGTTTGAAATTGGAGAAAAAGATCGGCGTAATACTCGGGCGTCATATTGCCGCCACACCCCCAACTCTCGTTGCCGACGCCCCAGTATTTCACCTTCCAAGGTTCTTCGCGGCCATTTTTGCGACGCAGGTCGGCCATCGGACTTTTCCCGGCAAAGGTCATATATTCGACCCACTCCTGCATTTCCTGGACGGAACCACTGCCCACGTTTCCGCAGATATACGGTTCGCATTCCAATTGTTCGCACAGATCCATGAACTCATGCGTGCCGAAACTATTGTCTTCGGTGACCATTCCCCAATGGGTGTTGACCATCGAAGGGCGCTCCGATCGAGGGCCGATTCCGTTTTTCCAGTGGTACTCGTCGGCGAAACATCCGCCCGGCCATCGCAGAACGGGGATATGGGCCGCTTTTAATGCCTCGACGATATCCTTGCGAATCCCACGTGTGTTGGGGATAGGGCTGTCTTCACCCACCCAGAAACCTTCGTATATACAGTGTCCCAGATGTTCAGCAAAATGACCGTATATGTTCTTGTTGATCACGCCTTCATCCTGATCGGCGTCAATCGTTAAGCGATTGGCCGCCGAGGCATTGGCCGAATACAACGCCAGAAGGCATACCCACATCGCCGCCAGAACGATCCCCACTCTTACGGTGGCTTGTTTTCCCATCCCATTTTGTTTCGCTTTCAGGAATGCACTGAACATGAATACATCTCCTTTAACAATAAATGAAACATCCTCACAGTAACTTTAATGATAATCCGGCAAAAAGTGTTTTGAAGACGAAACTCACACTATATCTTATATCAATCACTTGGATCGAACCACGAAGTCTTGTGGATCGAATTAACATTAATGACTTTTTGCCGTTTCGTCTTTAATGAAAGATTTCTTTTGTTCAATGATAGATTGTTTTTTGAAAGAACTTTTTCGCTGTAGTTCCCAACAGGTAACTTGTCAATATAGCACTGGTACGAATTTCTTTTCCACATCATGCTTTCTGGTATTGAATCAACAGTAGCCAATCGAGAGCAATTCTAACGAGGATCGTGAAAGATGAATCGAATGGGTTTTGCAGGAATTTTCTTACTATTTACGGTATTCTCGACCGGTTTGGTTTATGGAGACGACGTGCCGATCCGCATCGATTTTTCGGGAACCACCGCTGAAGCCAACGGCGTTATTCTGCAAGGACCGGGTTTTGGAGAATATCCGCTCGCGCTGGTTTCTTTTGAAGAGATTCCCCTATCTAACACGTTCCCAGATGCGACGGATGGACGCGGCGTCATGGTTTCTGCCGGGCCTGGCGAAGGCGTCCTGATTTTAGGCCAGGAAATTCATACAACCAACGCGGCGGCGATCCGCTGCACGGTGCGCACGGATGCGCCTCATGCAGCGGTTACTCTGGCGGCGGTCGATGCGGGGAAAAGCCAGTTTATCTCCACATCTTCGCCCCATAATGGCGAATATTGGATGGGGCAATACCGGAGAATCGAGGTTTTTTTTGTCCCCCCCTCAACCGGATTCCGTCCTTTGATTCAGGTGATGAACACAAGCGCCAGCCAAGCGTTGACCGCATACATCGATAACCTCGATGTCTATCTTCTCGATCCTTTGCGCTATTATCATGCGCAATTTCTGGATGGCGACGAAACCGATCCTTCCCCGATCAGCATTCCCATCGGCTCCGGGACGCCGGGTTCTGGAAGCAGCCTGTCGGTCGAACCATCCTGCGCCGTGTTCGATATCGGGAAGACGGCGCTCTTTCGAAGCGGTTACATCATCGATGGACAAGGTCTTATCCATTGGCGAGTGGAAAAGAACGATGCGGTGGCGATCGATGCGCCGGGAATCGTTCGAGGGGTGTCGGGAGGCAATGGGTGGGTATCCGCTCAGTTCGGCACCGAAAACGGGCGGGCGCTGGCGTTCGTCAATCCCGTTCCTTCCTACCACGCTGACCGGTCGTATGAGTGGTATCGTACGCAGATGGGAACCGGTGCAGCATCCTACAATAACTGCGGGCCGGCCAGCACGCAAATGGCGATTCGCTGGTACACCAGCCGGGAAATTCCCGTATCAGAAATCCGGAATCTCTCACCCCGCGATAACGGATGGTGGTACACCAACGATGTCAGCAATGCGTTGGATACGTTCGGCGTACCTTATACTATTCGTCCCGTGGTCTCCGCATCCGATATTCAGGCATGCCTGAAACGCGGGCATATCGTCATTCTCTGCGCGGAGATGAAATGGATCGGTTACAATCGCCAGCCTTTTTATGGGCGGTTTTATGCGTATGACAGCGGGCATTTTTTCGTTGTGAAGGGAAGTTCGAGCGATGGCCGTTATTTGGTGGTCTACGATCCCAACGCCTGGAGCGGCGATTACGACGAACAGGGCGTGATGCTGGGACGCAACCGCTATTACCTCAGTTCGGAAGTGACGGATGCGATCCGGTCCTGGTGGCCGTATGCAATCGTGATAGGTGAATCTTCCGATGCATCGGCTATCCAACGGATGAGCATTCCGGTAGGCAAAGCTGGGCCGAAGGCCGATGAGAAAGAAAAGATTCTAGAAGATAGATAATGATGGAACCGGACAATCAGGCGCGTTTGGCAATGTCCTTCTCTCCATTGCCGCCGTTTGAAATATCTTTTGTTGCAGAAATAATCTCTGAGGCAGTTTCTTCGGGAGATTTTTGAATAACAAATCTGCGTGTGCGAAACGGTTGAGGCAATAGGGAACGATCGAGATCGTCGGGAACGATCCCAATAATACGCTTTCCCATGCCAATAGCGGCTCCAAGTTCAAACAGAGAACTGGCTCGAAAGACGCTATTTTTTGAGAGAAGAAAAACGATAGCGTTGCTATTGCGTATCCCTTTTTCTATCGCTTCTTGTATGGCATCACCGGGGCGAACTTCAAATTGATCGTACCAAACATCGATGCCACTGTTTTTTATCGTTTGAACGAATGTATTCATCCAGTTGGCATCGATATCGGAATGAGCGTAGGAAATGAAAATTTTAGGTTTAGTCATTATCGTTACCGATTCGTGTATTTTTCTTTTTCATGATTCGGTTCTTAAGTTGTCCTAAATATTTATCAATTTCATTTAGGTCGAGTAAATTTCTTCTCTTCAGCAAAACAGGAATCTGTTGTTTTGATTGTAAATCGCCCGCAGTAATACCATGCAATAATGCTATGATCGGAATTCGTCTTCCCCATGCGGCGCCAATTTCGGCCCATACATAAGGCCGTTCCAAAGCCCAGGGGGTTAATAGAACAACTAATTCATGAGCTTTTTCCAAAAAAGACAAAATATCATCTTCGAAATCAGCGCCTATATCGATTTCTGCCTCGTCCAGAAACGGATATGCGCCACAATTTTGTATTTCTCTAGCGATTTGTCTGGCAACCCAAGTATCGATCGAACTATGACTAATAAAGACAAAATGTTCCGACTTTGGGTTTTTTTTCATTACGTTATCTCTTGCGTATAATACGCTTCGGGATAATTGGGGTGTTTACTATAATATAACTACCAGACAGGATGTCAATAAGAAGTGTTCAGAGTCCATGAAACGACACCAGGATATTGGTATTAACTTTAGAGTGATCTTTATAATTACATTCATCTATGCATTTTGAAAATTGATCGTACAAATTCATGTACCTTCTTTAGAAAACCGCTCTAATGTCACAATCCCTTCCTGGCAGGAAGTACTGCAGCGATTCATACAATAATTCTTGAATGAAAAGAGTGAGACATCTCTTGGAGGTAATAGCATGGAACAAGTGGGCTGTGGCAAAATTTGGGGCGGGAACCGGAATGCGGACGTGGATCTATGCACCACTTCATTGGAGACCAGCCTGCGTTCGATTTCCTGCAGCGGCGGCAAGGGCGGCGATCTGTATTATTACAGCGTGTGCCAGACCGACCGCCTCAGCCGCATTGTTCTGGGCGACGTGGTAGGGCATGGAGACGAAGTGAGCCACATCAGCGGTTGGGTGTACGATGCTCTCAAAGCTCATATGAACAAACTGGCCGGGAACGAAATTCTCAACAGCCTGA
>CAZFOX010000480.1:0-4756 GCA_964520565.1 uncultured bacterium
CCGAGTTAACCGAGCAACCCGAGTTAACGATCAATCCATATCCGAGTTAACCGAGGAGCCAAAAGAAAAATCCAACCCGCCACACAATCCAGTTATTGAAAATTACTCCCAGTCATATCCGCAAACTACGATTCAGCAAACCCAGCAGCAGAACCGGGATTTCATCTATGGCGTCGGATACGGGTATTTCAAATCCGATTTTGAGGAGATCAAGGAGAAACTGCGCAAGATTCAGGAGGAACTCGCTAACGGCCAATCTCTGATACTCGGAAAGACCGAGGAACATTCCGAGGAACACCGAGCTATCCTCGATATCCTCGGAGAAAATCGGAAGAAACTCGGTCACCTCACCGAGAAAGCCGAGCAATACTCGGCTCATCCGAGCATTCCGACCGAGTTAACCGAGGATCTCAGCCGCAAGGTAGAGGCCGCCAGTCTCTCCCTGCGCCAGGCGGAAATCTACAAGATCGTCGAGAAAAGTGGTCAAGCGAATGCTTCGGAGATCGCCCAGCGCCTCTCCATCGCCGAGAACACCGCCACCGAACACCTGCGCAACTTGGAGAAACTCGGATTCCTCGTTCGAGTGAACCGAGGAATCTACCGGCTTAATCATACTCCTTCAAGACCTTCGACAGCATCTGTCCCTGACGGGTTAGAGCGCCCGGACGCAGCCTGACGATCTTCATATAGGTGCGCTGGTTTCCACCTAATCGTTCGACGGCAAACATCTCCGGGTACCGCTCAATATAATATAACACGTTCCGGCTGTTGCATTTCACCGCACGGGCGATCTGTTCCGGGAACGATTGTTCGTGGTCTTGGAGGTATTCAATGATCCTCAGGAGCACCCTATTTTCCTCGATTGGCTTGGCTTTTCCCATGAAATCACCGTCGATAACCATTATTCGGAGTGCCGAATAGATAAAGATTTCTGTTGTATATTCTATCTTTTCTGGCATAATGGCGTAGTAAATAATTGATTCGATAGTATTATCGTTTCGGAGTTCTGCGATAAACGGTGTTTTGCGGTTTATCGGCCCATAGGGTTGCCTTCAGGCGAACTGCTTCTGTCCATGAAATGTAGGTTACGTGGTATGTTTAGACCGGAGTCAACGGGGTAAAGGCGGAGTAGGGATGAAACCGCCATACTCAAATTCAGTGGGAAGTCTCACAAAAGGAATAATCGTACGAGTTATTATTTTTTGAAAATTATAATATTTTAACGATGAATTGGCCAAAAAACGTTCCCTGCAAATTAGATGAAATTCGTTTTTGTCGATTGCGTTTTACCCTCGAATCTATCAGACAGGGGCAGTTACCTCCATTTCTTGGATCTACGCTACGCGGTGGATTGGCGATGGCTTTTCGGAAATTTGTCTGTACGTTGAACCGGAGCACATGTGATGAATGTTATGTCAGGAGCGAATGCCCTTACTCGATTATCTTTGAAAAGCCAGAAGGATTAACCGGTCCATCCTTCAAGCGAATGCAAGATATTCCCCATCCTATTGTCATAGAACCGCCTCTTCAACACTCTATTATATATCGGCCGGGAGACTCATTAACGTTTCATCTCGTCCTGATCGGCCGAGCGATCAATTTCATTCCTCACTTAATACAAGCAGTAAAAATTATGTCAGGATTGGGATTGGGAAAAAATCGTCTTCCGTTTCACTTGCTTGACGTTCACAACCAGAATAACGAACGAGTATTCGAGAAAGATGGTCAAACGATAGTGAGTGGAGGATTCGTTCAGACTTTCCATGAACTCGTGAGCCGATCCGAATCATCACGAGAATTCGCCATGCATTTGCTAACCCCTTTGAGGATGAGGCACAATGGCAGTCTGCTTAACCGTTTTGATGTTTTTCTTTTTCTGCAAAACGCCTGCGGGAGGCTCCGAGCGTTGATGGCTTTTCATCATGGAATCGATCTCGATGGACTGGACTTTCGCCCGCTGCTTTTTCAGGAGAAAATTCCTCAGGTTGTTTCGCATTCCGTGGAGTGGTGCGATCTAACGCGGTATTCCAACCGTCAAAAAATGTCGATGAAGATTGGTGGATTGGTGGGGCATGTCGTTATTCGAGAATGCGAGGAAGCGTATTGGGAAAATGTACGATTTTCGGTTTGGGTCAAATCAAACTTCTACCCGTGCAATGCGTTTCACAATGAACTTGTGAATCGAAATGATGCGATACACTCCATCACAACGGAAAGGATTTTTCTCGTGATCGACTTCGCACTCCTGCAAGAATGGTTTTGGAATTGGGTGTTTAATTATGTTTTATCTCTCGGTGTTACGGTTGCCATTTATGTTGGTTTCAAAAAATGGAAATGGGGCGGTTGGAAGGTCGTCGTTATCGACCGGGATGGAGTGCAACACAAACCGAGGAACATTTCGGTAAAAAAAAGAGAAGAGATCGAAGACGACTCAGAAATGTCGGTTTTTCTAAAGGGCGTTTGCAGCCCCTACATTCAATTTCAGAATTACGATCTCATCACGGATGGGGAAAAGGATGGCTTATTACTAAAAGATAAGAGACAACGGATCATTACGGTTGATTTACGAAAGTATCCGTCAACGAAAATCCAACAAGAAATAGCATCGCCTTAAAGACCATGCCATCGATTGTTGATTCTCTGTCGGATATAGACTTGCTTTATGACGCCTGGAACCACGTCAAATCCAAAGGCGGTACGGCTGGTGTCGATGGAATCGATGGTGATACTCTTGAAGCGGATTTGGAAAATCAACTTGAACAATTGGCAGCCGATATTAAAAATAACAATTATTCTCCACAAGCATGTCGTTCCGTTCCGATTCCCAAATCATCCGGCGGTTATCGGATTATCGTCATCGCTACCCTTCGCGACCGCATCGCCATGCACGCTTTTGTCGAATTGGCTTATCCACTTTTCGAACCATTGTTTCATCCTTGCAGTTATGCGTTCCGAAAAGGCATTGGCGTTCACGATGCGTTGAATAAAATCGTCGAGTATCGGAAAAGAGGTTTGCAGCATGTGTTTCATGCCGATATCCATCATTTTTTCGATACGGTCGACCATTCGATTCTCAAAGAGCAGTTGGAACCCGTATTTCAAAATGATACCGCATGCAAAGAACTGATTTTCTCCTGGATTCAAACCCCCATACTGAATGAATCCGGTTCGAAATCAAACACGATCGGATTGCCTCAAGGACTTCCCCTATCACCGCTACTCGCTAATTTTTATCTCACTCCGTTCGATCGAACGATGATCGAAGCGGGATGGAAACTGGTTCGATATGCCGACGATTTTGTCGTTTGCACCGATTCACAATCTACTGCCTCCGAAGCCCAACACGATGCAACCAACGCCTTAACTCATTTGAATCTGGAATTGGGAGAATCCAAAACCTGTATCTATTCCTTTGCGGAAGGTTTCACTTTTTTGGGGGCGAAATTTCAGGGAGAAGAAGTTTTACCGGCGGTTCCTCACCCCTATGAAGCCGATTATATTCCGCCGCCACCGCGAACTCGCAAAATCGAACATATCCCCCTACAGTACGCACCCGCCTTTCGGACACTTTACATCCAAGAGCAAGGCTCCCAGCTGGGCTGTCATGGAGAACGCTTTGTTGTGACTCATTCCCAAAAAACCTTGATCGATCTCTCTTATCACAGCGTCGAACAGATATTCATCTTCGGCCGCGTGCAAATCACCGCCGCTGCAATGTCGTTCTGTCTGGTTCATAAAATCCCGGTTTACCTGTTTTCCGGGAAAGGATCGTATTACGGCGCACTTCGATCCGTTCCGGGCGATCAGGTTTTCTTACGCAAAAAGCAATACGAAGTATCTCAAAAACTGGAGATAGTGCGAGGATTTGCCCAATCCATCGTGAAAGGCAAAATTCAGAATTACAAAAATTATCTCCAACGGTACTCTCGGAATCACCCTGTCTTTCAATCCCAGAAATATACGAACGAATTCAATCGTCTGGAATCGCGCCTTGATGAAGCCGAATCAACCGATAGCATACGCGGCATCGAGGGGGCGGCTACCGCTGCTTACTATCAGGGACTCTCCAAGATTGTGCAAACACCGTTTTACTTTCATGGCCGAACACGACGCCCGCCGACCGATCCGGTTAATGGGATGATGAGTTTTGGATACACTATGTTGTACTATAACCTCTATTCGTATATCTGCGCTCGGAACCTCGATCCCGATCTGGGTTTATTTCACTGCATCTCTCCCGGCCATCATTCGCTGGCTTCGGATTTGTTAGAAGAGTTCCGCGCTTCTATCGTCGATTCGCTGGTGGTTTCGATCTGTAACAATCGTATTTTGACGCCGGACGATTTCTATTTCGGAGAAGGGATTCCCCAACCCTGTTTGATGACCGATTCCGCCCGCAAGACGTACATCCATCAATTCGAAGAAAAAATGGCCGGTACTATATCGCATCCGGATTCCAACGAACCGGTCACCTGGAGACGTTGCTTGGACCTCCAGGTGATGCGGGTGCGAAGGTTTATCGAAGGAACGGTGGAACGGTACGAACCCTATACCATTCGATAGGAGTAGACTAGATGAAACTCTGGATTGTCTGTTACGATATAAGCGATGCCAAACGGTTACGAAAAGTGGCGAGTACGGTAAGAAAATATGGCGAGCGCGTTCAGAAAAGTGTATTCGAATGCTGGGTAGATGACGACCTTCTTCAAAAGTTGATTCGAGAAAGCATGCAAATCATGAAACCGCCGAGAGATAG
>CAZFOX010000481.1:0-906 GCA_964520565.1 uncultured bacterium
ATTGCCAGGCCGTGTGCGCGCCGCCATTGAGAATGTTCATCATGGGAACCGGCAAACAAACCGCACCGGGACCGCCCAAGTATTCGTAGAGGGGAAGATTGGCCGAAATCGAGGCCGCACGTGCAACAGCCATGGAAACGCCGAGAATGGCGTTCGCACCCAGTTTCCCTTTGTTGGGCGTTCCATCTAGACCGATCATAATCAGGTCGATCTCCGCCTGGCGCGAGACTTCCATCCCGGTCAGTTTCGGGGCAATGATCTCGTTGACATTGGAGACGGCTTTGAGTACCCCTTTGCCGCCGTATCGTTTCTTATCCCCATCGCGCAATTCAACGGCTTCGTTTTCTCCCGTGGAAGCTCCCGACGGAACCGATGCGGACGCGGCGATTCCATTCGCGAGTTTGACCTGTACTCGGACAGTCGGATTACCGCGGGAATCCAAAATTTCCATGGCTTGGATGGCTTCAATCTTCATGGGCATGACTTGATCCTTTCTGTGTGGTTTCTAAAGTATGAATCAACACTGTCAGGCGGTGTAATTCATCCGCCAGCCGTTCTTTTTGATTGAGTTCTTTGGAAAGGCTTTCATCTTTCTCTTTGCGTTTCTGAAGAGTTTTTTCAATCACGATCTGTGTCGCTGCAATGGTCTCTTGAAGATGGGTTCCCAATTGAGTGGAGAAACGGCGAAATGTGTTGTTGAGATTTTGGAGAGTAGCCCATCGGAGATTTTCCACGTTGTTTAACACCAACCCCTCAATTTGTTCGGAGATTCGCCGTTCTACGCGTTTTTTTCGCCACGATGCAGGAAGCAGAGCTTCAAACCACTGAATGGGAATCGGGATAAAACCGGTAGACCACTTGTGCGTCACCCAGTACGGCTGGCGGACCATCTCGAAGGCCTCTGCG
>CAZFOX010000481.1:916-4752 GCA_964520565.1 uncultured bacterium
CTTATAGAAGTCGATTGCGGAATCGCCGGAGATTGAGATTTCAAAAATTTGAGCTGCATGGATTTTAATCGAATTTAACAAATCGTTGGCCCTTTGTTGATGGGGTTTCAAGTTTTCTTCGACCCGGCATTCGAAATCGTGCGCCGTTTCTCCCAATTCCCTCTCGAAGAAAACCGGAATCGATTCAGCAACACTTTCTAAGACGGTTGTTTCCTGTAACGCGGATGATTCCTTAAACTCTCTTTCCACTATGGAATGCAGATAGTGTATCGCTTTCTGCCGTAAATTGGATGCCTGTTCCTCCAAAAGCAAAGTCAGCCGTCTTTGTTCCCCACGCAATAAATCATGAAGTGTAGTTCGTTCTTTCTCCATCAGTATAATCGTTTGACGGAAGAGTTGCAGACGTTCTTCCAACTCGTGGATCGGTAATTGAAGCGCCTTGATTTCCAATTGAACCTGCAATTGATAGTCGCATACAACCTTCTTAATTTTTCGAATCAATGATTCAGCCAGGACTTCATTCTTCTCTAAGATAAGAAAATCTGCCAAATACCTTTCCACGTTTTCCATTCCACTTGAATCCCAGAGTGCTTGATCCTCCGTGGTTTTTGCTTCCAAACCGCGTTTGGCGGAAACACAGAAAATCGATGGAGTTTTCGTTCCTATCTCATTTCGGGAAAGCACTTCGAGGAAATGCTGGACGAACTGTTCTCTTTCGTCATCCGATAAATAATCCGACTTATTGATGATAAAAAACAGATGAGAGATTTTTTGATGAACCGTCTTCAGAAATTCCAATTCCGTTTCGGTGATAGGTGGATCGGATGAAATCAAAAAAACTGCCGCATCGCATTGGGGCAGAAACTGGAGTGTGGCCTCGGTGTTGTGGCGGTACACAGATCCAATTCCCGGTGTGTCGATCAGAACAACTCCACGAGATAAAAACGAAGAGGGATGATGCACCAGAACATGGGCAACGTTCTTTTCATTTTTGGGATTTCCTTCTTCCGTAACGTATTCTGTTAATTCTTGAGATAACGTATCCCCATCCGGGTAGAGTTTGTGGACAGGAGGATCGTCCGATGAAAATTGAATGTCCAGCGTGCGGTCGACCCCATGTTGGATGAAAGTCGGAATCGCG
The DNA here is from genome assembly GCA_964520565.1 of uncultured bacterium. Lineage (GTDB taxonomy): Bacteria > Hinthialibacterota > Hinthialibacteria > Hinthialibacterales > Hinthialibacteraceae > CAZFOX01. The sequence goes on from CAZFOX010000481.1 coordinate 2,058, forward strand.
GTCAAGGGTATAACGGATGTGGGGAGGAGTGATTCTCCCAGCAAGGCATTGATAAACGTGCTTTTCCCTCGTTTGAACTGCCCCAAAATGGCAAAATAGAATTTTCCTTGTTGCCATCGATCTTCCAGAACGGATATATGGCGCAATGGCTCGGCTGAATCATTTCCGTTGGCAGAGAATACTTTTTTACATTCAGAGAAAATCCGCCCCAAAGAATATGTACTGGAAACAGGCGAATAAGATAGGCACGATTCTTTTCCGGATAAATCCTCTTCAAGGTTCACATTCATTATTGTAACTCCCTTACAGATATAAATCTCGGGAGTTAAAAAAAAATAAACTCCCGCCACAACGATGAGGTAGGAGTTATCAGCCTTTTTGGCAATTTCGGGGAACTCCATCCCCGTTACATATTCTGTTTTATATTATATATTTGCCCCTTTAATAAGGAACTGGTGAGTGCGAAGTTCTACTGACATAAATTTGTAAATCTTGATAATTCAGATAGTTACACAAACGTTGAACCATATCACATGAAACATCTCAAGTATTTGTTTTTACTATACTTAAATGTCAAATGCTTGAGAACTTCGCACTCTTGAGTAAGGAAGTGTTTGTCGATATATCAAGATATCGAGAGTGATTCTCAGATCAGAATGAATTATGTGCATATTCGCGTAGATTATCTGCGATAGCGGTTTGGTAGGCGGTTTCCAATGTATCGGTGTGGGTTTTCCAATTATATAAGGTTCGCACCTGGTTTTGTCCCGCAATCGACATGCTTTTTTGTATACCGGGATAGGTGAGCAGCCAACATACCTGCCGGGCCATTTCCTCCACATCGCCGCAAGGGACGGTGACAGCCGCGCCAACCGTCATCTTTTTCACATCGCCGACGTCCGACGCCACAATCGGTAGCCCCATCGCCATATACTCGGCAATCTTCAAAGGCGATTTGGCGCAAGTGACATTGTTATTTTCGAAGGGAGCTAGGGCTATATCGGCGATCGATAGATACAGGGGGATCGAATCTCCGGGGATATAATCGGTCAATACAACATGCTTGGATATATGTAGTTCTTCGGCTCGCTGTCGAATAGCCTCCAGTTTTCGGCCTCCACCGAGAATCAGGAGAGAAGCGGTATGGAAGCGCTGCCGGACGCGTTTAAGGACTTCCACGGCCTGTTCGGCATAACTCGCCACTTCCAACTGACCGCTATATACCAGCACTGGCTTCTGTAAGTTAAGTTTTTTCAATAGATTTTCATCGAAGGGACGTGGATAGAATCGTTCCAGATCGGCCCCAACCGGCGCGTCCCACATTCGCTGGGGTTTCGCCCCCCAGGCGAGAGCTTGTTCGCGAAGGAATCCGCTGGCAACCGTCATGGTATCGCAGAGCTGTGGTAAAAGGCGATCCCACCGGCTGGCGAGCCAGCCCGCCAATTGAGAGCCGGTTAGTTCGGCGGCGATACCAGTTTCCCAATCGTCCCAGTCATAATGCAAGGGTACTTTCCACCAGCGGGAAAGAAACAACGCGGGCAGCGAAGCGTCGGGATAGGATTTCCAAAGATGGATGATTTCGGGCTTTGGTTTTATTCTTAACAATTTCAATAAGTTATATAAATAATTCTGAACCTGGCGCGGAAGGGGAACCAGGGTTGCCCCCATGTTGGAAAGGTTGACCAGCGCAGGGATGGTTTCCTGGCGGCCTGGATGGACGAAGTCCGTCAGGATCACTTCGTGCCCCCGGCGCAGGAGTTCTTCTGTCTGGCAAAGCACCCGGCGGGCGCAGGATACGGATGAAAGATCGAAACGTTGCAGGATTAATATGCGTGTCATGATTGAAGAAGAATCATATGGTTTTTTCCGGATTCATAAAACCCGCCGAGTTAAAAAGTAAGGGGGGAGAGTATTTCTGATAAAAAAATTAAAAAAAAATGTAAATGTCAGTTGAAATGTGGAGAGTTTTTAGATATGGTAGATGAGTGTTTGTTTAAAAACCAAGGGACTCTTGTTTTCCCTTATTTCCTTTACGCCTAAGAGAATATAACGGAGGCACCGATGTTGAAATCCACGCTGAAACCCATCGCACTACTCTCCTCGATCCTAATGATTAGTGCGAGCGTATCTTTCGGAGCGGGGAATATCACCCTTCAGCCCAAGACGGATTCGGTAAATGTTGGCGAGAACGTGATTTATGACGTTCTCATGAAATCCGAAGAGCCGTTCAGCGCATACCTCTTGAAAGTTCAATTTGCCTCGCCCGATACGGCGCTATGGTCGGGATATCAATTCGTCCCCGACCTGTCGGTCTGGAAAGCCGCCAACCAGGCGAAAGAACCCATCCTGCTGACTCCAGAAGTGGATGGAAACACCGTCCTCTTGCAATCGTCTCTGGTAGGCCCGGATGCCCGGGCGGAATTTGCCGACACGGTTTCTATCGGCCAATTGATGGTGAAAGCCGATAAAGCGGGAACTCTGTTGGCTTCGATTGCCGGAACCGGTTTCTTTACCAACGGTCTCGAGCAACCCGAAGGAGCCAATCTGGGTATTCTGATTGCGGATATTTCTCCGGTAACCATTAAACCCACCGCACAGGAAATTCTTGGCGACGCCAATGGAAATCAGCGCCTGGATATCGGCGATGCGTTGGCCATTTCGCAATTCCTGGCTCAGCTGCGTCCCGTGCTTCCCG
>CAZFOX010000482.1:0-4748 GCA_964520565.1 uncultured bacterium
GTAAAGGCTTCGAGGGTTCGAATCCCTCCCCCTCCGATTTTTCCGTTTCTTTCTGAATCCTCCATTTCCCCATACGAATCGTTCGAAAACCAGAACAGCCATGCTGGAGAAATGTCCGGCTGTGCCGGTTCTCTTACAGTTCCGGTTCAATTATGGCATCCTGGAAGGGTGAAATGAGGAACGATTCCAAGTAAATCCATTCAGGTAATACTGGGAACAACCGGCTTCATGCAGCCGGATAATGAGGAATTGCCGCCATGTCGGATGCGTTGAATCCGGATCGATACGGGCCGCTGGTCGCCAAGTTGCTTCGCGAGGAACGCACGTTCGATCTGGGGCCAGGGAAACCCGTCGAAGCGCTGCGCGGAATGCTGAAAGCATTGACGGTCAAAGAACTGTTCCAGGGACAGCCCATCGAGAATGAATTTATGGCAAATGCATGCCTGGCCGGTATATGGCTCTACTTCGATTTTCTCAAGGAATCGCACGCCATCAGCCAGAATATTCCCTCCACAACCGGCAGCCTCTGGCATGGAATCATGCACCGCCGCGAAACCGATTATCCCAATTCCAAATACTGGTTTGAAAAAGTTCCCACACATCCCATTTATGCTCCCCTGCAAAAAGCCGCTACGGGTTTGGCGGCGCCGGTTCCCGGCGCACCCACCCATTTGATCCATCCCGCCAGGTCATGGGATTCTCTCGCGTTTGTCGATCTTTGCCAGCAACATGCCGGAACACATTCGCCGATGGAATCGCTATGTTGTGGAATACAACGCTGCGAGTGGGAACTTCTCTTCGATTATTCTTACACGCATGCAACCGGGGGAAACTAGCCAAAGATATTTGAAATTCAGGTTTGAGTAAATTCTTTCGAGAACCGCACGAGTGGAGGGGAAATGTAACCATTCCCTTAAAAATCGGAAATTCTGTCGAGAAAATACGCCGATTTAGAGAGGAGAACCGTTCGCCGATCTGAGAAATTGCAGCAGGTCGACCTGGTTAACGCGGCCATCCTGGTTCGCATCGGCGGCGGGAGCGTCCGTTCCCCACAGAAAAATCAGCCAGAAAACATCCAGCCCGTCCCACTCCCCATCCCCGTTGGCATCCCATTGAAACGGCGCGCGGTTCCAGGCGCGGCTGGAATGAAGAATCTCCCCACTTTTCGTATCCTGAAGCCACCAGATCGTAGAAGCCTTGATCTCAGGAAGATTCAGAATTCTCTCCCGCCGCAACAAGAAGGTTCCAGCCAGGACGTCCGTGGCGTCGACAACCGTTGAAAAAGTACGCACGATTCCCGGCTTGTCCAACGATCGATCCTCCACAAAGGCCGCATTGATCGAATAGGGGGAAAAAGAAGGTTCCGGGAACAAACGATACGTGGCGGCGGATATCCAGGCGTCGGCGTGCAGATGCATCCCGCTCTGCATCGTTCCCCGATCTACATTGGCCTGTTTCTGCAGAAATTGCTCGCGATAGGCGGGGTATAAATCCGGTTTCGACCCTTCGATGCGCGACGTGCCGTTGAAAATTGCCACCGGAAGGCGGTTGGATGTTACATTATACCGCTGAGCGCGTTGCATCCCTTCCAGCGTACAATCCTTGTCTTGCTTATTAATCTGGTATACCAGCAGGTGCAATTCGCCCGTGGCATTTTCCAGCACCAGCCGGGCGGCGGCTTGCTCGGCGCTGCGCGCGGCGGATAACTGGCTGGAGGTGAATAACTCGATCAACACCGGCCGCGACCAGCCGGCTGGTCCGGCCAGAAAAAAGGCGGCGGCAACCGCCAAAAGACGCATTATCGCAGAGAATCCAGACATGCGAGTATCTTAAACAAAAAAGGGGGCAGACACAGGGTCTGCCCCACGTTTCGATTGACAATTCTCAAACCAGCGCGGAAATTCGATTCCGCCCTCCCTCAACTGTAAATATCGTCGTCATCCTTTTTCTTCTTATCCTCGTCGTCATCGTCGAATGAGAAGGATGATGAAAATATGTCTTCCTTTTTGCTCTCTTCCCCAAAAGATAGTGTGGACGAAGCGGGGGAAGCGGATATCGTACGGCGAGGCGACCGGCTGGCGAGAGCAGAAAGAAGCATCTTCAGCAGAAACAGAATCACAATCGCAAACACGGCCACGATCGAGTAAAATACATACGGATTGGTACGCACCCAGATTCGCAAATCGACCGTCGCGGGGCTTTCATCGATATTGCCCGATACATCGATGGCGCGAATCTTTACCACATATCCCCACGAATAAAAAGAAAGGGGCCTGGGCGCCGGCCAGATCGAACCGACATCGTCCTGATCGTTCCACGGTCCATCGTCGATCTGGTATTGGATTTTTCGCGGTTGGGTGGTGGTGCTGCCATCGGTTAAAGCCGGATCGGTCATACCCAACGAGAGAGCGGGGAAGCTGCCCCGGTATTCCTTGGTGAAGGAAGCGGTGGTCTCCGGAGGCGTCCGGTCGACAAGCCACTGATAGGATTCCTTCTGGGTTTCATCGCCCGAAGCGTCGCGTCCCCAGATTTCGATGCGGTGACGGCCCTCTTCCAAATCCTTCAGTTCAAGTTTGGTTTCATTGTTTAACGACTGCACTTCTCCATTATTGAGGCGATAGAAATATTGCAGGGTAACCGGATTCCCTTTGTCGTCGACCGCTTTCCAATCGAACGAACTGGTTTCTACGTTGGTGCTGAGTGCCGGGCTGGCGCCGAGGATCAGTTCAAGGCCGACCTGGACGCTTACCATGCATTGCGCGGGGGTGGAATCGACGTTCCCACGCGAATCGCGCACCCGGATACGCAGGATATGTTGTCCGTTAGATAGATCGGTAAAGGTATATTTGGAACCTTTGGCGAAAGGCGTCCATTCCCGGTCGTCGGTTTGGGTCGAATATTCCATTTGGTCGGGAGTATCCGAGTTGTCGTCACCCACAAATTCGATGTCCACAGAGCGTTTGTTCAGCACGACGCTGGGCGGCGGAGCCTGTGTAATGCGTACATCGGGGGCGGACTTAAACGTATTGAATGCGAATTCCGCGGGTTTTTCCTGAATGTTTCCCGCCACGTCTTCGGCTCGGACTTTGAAGACGTACTCTCCGTCCGGTGGCGTATTGACGGTCGCTTTTGTATCCGCCTGCGGAGCCGACCAGGTTGTTCCATTATCGAGGCTGTATGCATATACCAGGCGGTTGGCATCGGAGATATTGTCGCTTCCTTCCCAAAAGAAAGTGGCCGTTCGTTCCGTCAGAGCGGGATCGGTGGGACTGGTGACCTTCGATTCGGGAGAGATGGCATCCGTACGGATGTAAGTAATCCAACTGTTGATTTCCTCGCCCGCTTCCCAAACCACATGGAACACTCCGTCGCTGAAAGCCAGCCGGGGAAGATAGCGGACGTATTGCTCGGGAGAGAGCGATGTGTAATTCTTGACATCCTCTCCGCTGGCGAATCGTACGGCGATCAGCTGTCCCCAGGTGCGTTCGATCCAGACACCGTTCCGCTTTCCATCGACGACTAATACATCCATCATGATGCGGGGATCGAAATATTCCTGACCCTTGAAATACTTGTTCCAGTTTTGTCCGCCGTCCTTGGATTCATACGTGCGAACCTCCGTATTCTGGTTGGCGGTGATAAAAAGGCTGCCATCAAGCGGTCCGTACAGAGTAAAGATATGAGGAAGGCTTTGACCGCGAAGCACATCGACCTTATTGGGTGTCGAGAAAATTTCCGTATCGAAATTATAGGTTCGTGTGTAGATCGTCGAACGGACTCGGGTCATCCGATCTTCCAGCGAACCTTCTTTAATCCGGGTATTGAACAATTCATCCACGGATTCGGGCGAAAAGTCGGGACGTTGCATGGTCGAAATGCTTCCAAGGGTTTGTGCGAGCGGAGTTTCCAGCCAAAGGAGCAAAACCTGATTGTTGTTCACCAGAAATCGAGGTGAAAAGGTGTCTTCAGGAGTATCGGTGATCCGCTTGGGGCTGGAAAAGGTATTCCCGCCGTCGTTGCTCTGCGCGGAAAACAACTGAAAGGCAGCCAATCCCTGGGTGTCGATCAAGGCAGGCCACACCACGATAATCTTTTCTCCCTTGACTGCGATAGCGGGAGCGTTGGTTACACGCATGGCGGGGCCGATATCCACCGGCGCGCTCCACGTCTTGCCCCGGTCGGTGGAGCGAATCAGTTTGATATTGCCCTGACGGTACACAACGTAAATGCGGTCGCCCTCCGCGGCCACGTCGGGCATGGTCAACCGATCGTTGAGAGAGGAAGCCCGAACGATGGGTTTTTGTTCGCACCAGCCCCGCGCCTGCGCCCCGGCGTCCGGAACCCAGGTTCCCAAATAGCTCAAAAGAAAAAGCGGGAGAATCCAAACCATGAAAACGCGTCGAGAATTCATTCAGATGACTCCGTTTTTATATTGAATTAGTTGCGCTTATAGCTTAACAGTATCCTGGATCAGCAATCCCTCCCTCTCCATGATACTTGGCGATGGACAGAAAGGGTATGGGTATGGAATATCACGATGGGTAGAATAGTACAAAACACCCGTTTCGTCACCTGGAGAGTGCCAGTCCTCCAAACGTCGGTCAACTGATACCGCACAAGTCGATTGTCAAGCGTTCCAACACAATTCGCTTGTGCGCGGAGGAAGGAACCGACCGGCCTCCCTTCAGATCGTTATCGGCCTGGCGCAGCATGTGAATGGCCCGGCGAAGAGAGACAAGAGAAAAACT
>CAZFOX010000483.1:0-4743 GCA_964520565.1 uncultured bacterium
ATGGATGGTTTTTCCCACGAATCCTTCGGTCGATAAGGATGGCCCTTTCATCATCGATAAAACAAAATTCGAAAGGCCGGTATTGATTTCGGTATTTTCCAGAATTTCCGTTCCAATCACGGGTACCAGTAGATTGTCCCGGCCGATCTCCCGATCACTAAGGCTGAGCAATCCGCCTGCCTCTCCCCAGATGTGTTCGCTGTGGTGGCTGTCGGGCGGTATGGCAAAACGCGCATGATTGCACCATCCCCGCACCAGGAAGCACAAATCCTTCAGTCCCAATTCCTGGAGAGTATCAAAGAATTGCGTTGCCGTGGCGAAGGCGTCTCCACTCGTCCCGCCTCGGGAAACGAGTAAGCCGGCGTTCTGAAACGATCGGGTAAACGGGCTTTCCCATTGCGCCAGATCGGGATTCCAAACCATTAACGTTCGATCTTTACCGATTCGTTGTTCGTAATACCATCCGCGGTCTCCCTGCTGGGAAGAAAAATCAGCATAGGATGAGTAGGATTCCCTCTCATGCTTGAAACGCACGTCTAAAATCGTTTCGCCGCCGTTCATTATCGCTGAACTGGCGATGGTAAACAGCAGCTGGTCTCCCTTTTTGACGGGAAAGCGGCCTTTCATCCCCGCCGCCGATTTCTGAGAGGTTTGAAGAATCTGGGAAAACAAGACGCGATCCTTTTCCTGGTCTGCCTCCTGAAGGATCACCGCGCAATGTGCCGATTCTCCAGTATGGAGCTGAAACGCTCCTTCCAGATCCACCCAGCCCGATTCCGGCGCTTCCCAGCGGCGCACGGTTTCCAGCGGAAGAAACGGCAACCGGAGAAACGGTAATTGATGGATATCGACGATGGTTTTCTTTCGGATGGGATTTTTAGCCCAATCGCTTCGTAAGGGAGCCGTGGGGAGTACATCCAGCGCTCGGTTGCTGATTGTCAGATAGGCGACGATCTGCATGGGCGGACGGCGTCCCTGAATGTCTTCCACCAGCCATGCGGGAGTGTTGCTTACCTGCATGGTACGGCCCTGTAGAACGTTCTCTGTCCGTTCGTATCGTCCCGTGTTGCTCAATAGCGGGTCTATGTAGGTCGATAAGAAGTATTTTTTATCAATGCCAACGATCGGTAGGGATACGGAAGGGAAACGATATAAAACCGGCGATTGAGTGAAACGGCTCTTTCCAAAATCGAATCCCGTATAATAGACGGTCGTGGCATTCGTAATATCGCCCGTCGCTTCCATGACCAGCGTCTTACCCCGAATGGAAAACCGGTACACTTTATGAAGAACCCCATCTTTGATCTTCTCTTCATAATTCAAAACGGCGGCTCCATCCCGCAATTCGTGAGAGACCAGTTGGACATTGCGTCCTTCATCGGTTTCGTGGGGAAGCCAGACCTTTCCTCCCGCTTCCTGGGCGATCAATCCCCCTTGATAGATAGGTACCAATCGATCCCCTCCGTTGAGGATGGCCCGGATACTGATCATTCCCTTCAGCGCGTTTGAATCGCGAGTGTGAACGCTATAAACCAGATCGCAGCCTTCTTCCTTGTATCCGAAGAGATATTCGTTCCGCTCCGCCTCGAATTGAACGGAGTTCTGTCCGCCGGAATCGGTTTGGGACGAGACGGGTGCATAACCCTGGCTTATATCGGAGGCTGACGAACTCAATGCCACCGCAACCATGAAAACCAACGGCAAAAGGAAATTGTGTTTTTTCATATATCGTCTCAATTCGTGTTTCAAAATAGATTTATACTAGTAGTCTGACCGTTTAATATTGCCGGGTAAAAAACATACTATGAATCGACTGCGAACCGGATCATCATTAGATTGCTTCGCTTTGCTCGCAATGACATTGCGATACATTCGTGTCATTGCGAACGAAGTGAAGCAATCTAAAAGTCGTATCGTTTTTTTACTCGACACTTTTTACTGGTCGCTCTACCAGGCGATTCTGCGAGTGTTTCTCTCAGAGTCCTTTTAGAACTTTTCCCCTTCGTTTCTGGTTACCGGATAAGTAATGTTCCTTTCGATAAAACGATTTTCCGGGTATAAATGTCTCGGACGGTATCTCGATTTGTCGGTCAGGTTCAATCCCATTATGCGCAATATTCGTCTCGACCTGGAGTATGATGGACGAAACTATTTCGGGTGGCAATGGCAACCCAACCAGCCTTCCATCGAACGTACCTTAAAAAAGGCGGTCGAAACTCTGGTGCGGCACGAAACGACAATTTATTCCTCCGGCCGTACCGATTCCGGCGTTCACGCCGAACAGCATGTGGCCCATTTTTTTTCGGAAACCCGCCTGGAATGTTCCAGCCTGTTGGGGGGGCTCAATTCGTTGCTGCCCCACGATATCGTCGTTTATCGCGTTCACGATATGGCTTTGGAATGGAGCGCCCGGCACGATGCCCTCGAACGGGAGTACCGCTATTCCTTCTACTGTCATCCTTTTTCGAGCGTTTTTTTTCGTCATTGGGCGTATTGGGTGAAAAAACCTCTGGATAAAGAGGCCATGCGCGAAGCGGCGCGCCATCTCGAAGGCCAACACGATTTTTCCGCATTTCGCAGCACCCATTGCGATGCGGAAAATCCCATCCGCACCATGCACGAAGTCTCTTTTTGGGAAAAGGGAGATTTATTGCATCTGAAAGTACGGGGACATGCTTTCCTTCGCCACCAGGTGCGAACCTTCGCCGGAACTTTACTGGAAGTGGGGCTGGGACGCTTAACCCCTGCCGATATTCCCGCCATTCTCCAGTCCCGGGATCGCGACAAAGCCGGCCCTACCCTCCCGGCACACGGCCTGACCCTCGTAGCCGTTCGTTATGAAGGCGACGCCGGCTGGTGCGATGCGAAAGAACGTACCCCCCGTTTTGGATAACCGTACCAATCGGCTGGAGGGATGGCTATCGGCATTCCGGTTTTGCATCCTTCCCGCATTTCGAGCAGGGATCGCCGGAAACCTTTCCATTGTGGAATCCGGTGCCGTCGTCCAGCAACTCGACGATGTGTTTGACCTCCATCGGCAGGCCTTTTTCGCGGACGCCGAAACCGAGTTGTAACAGGCATCCCGGATTGCAGGTCAATAGAACGTCCGCGCCGGTTTTAGCCACGTTGTTCATCTTGCGGTCGAGAATCTTCATCGCCATGTCGTAATGCGTGACGTTATACACGCCAGCGCTTCCGCAGCACCATTCCGATTCCGGCAAGGGAACCAGTTCCACGCCGGGCACGCTTTGAATTACCTGCCGCGGCTGTTTCCAGACCTGCTGGGCGTGGCATAAGTGGCAAGGCTCGTCGTAAGTAACTTTCTTAGGCGAATCGAAGGGCGGTTTTTCCACTTGGGCGGTATGCGGCCATTGCGCCAGAAATTCCGTGATTTCACGGACTTTTTCGCTGAATCGTTTCGCTTTGTCGCGATAAGCGGGATCGTCGTGCAGGATTTCTGCATATTCCTTGCAGGCCGCCGCGCACGCCGCGCAATCGGTGACGATATAATCGACGTTCAATGTATCGAACAGATCGACGTTGAACTTCATCAAATCGAACGCCTTCTTCTTATACCCCTCCGAAAGCAGCGGCGCTCCGCAGCACCGGATATCCTTGGGCGTGATCACCGTGCAATGGCTCCGGTTGAGCACGTTGATTGTGGCGCTGGTGGTTTTGTTGAACATGATGCTCATCATGCAGCCGAGAAAATAACCCACCCGCGCCTTTTCCTCGCCGCGTGCCGGAATCGTATCGGGGATGGTATGCCGGAATGGCGTTTTCAAGCCGGTCGGCGCCAGCGCTTCCATAAAACGCAGCTGCTGAGGAAGCAACTTCATAATCCCCAATCCATGTACCAGTTTTTGCAGGCCGCTTTGTTGGTAAACGCGCAGAGGCAGCGCCGCCAGTTCCAGCCGCCAATGGCGTAAAAACAGCCAACCGAACAGGAAATTCTTGACGAGCCGCACGAGCGGATTACGCTGGGCGTTTTGTTCGACCTGGGCGCGCGCCGATTCGATCAGGTAGCCGATCCGCACGCCGGATGGACAGGCCGTTTCGCAGGCGCGGCAATCCAGGCATAAATAAACCTGCTCGGCGAAATTTTTCGTCAATTCCAATTGGCCGTCCGCCACCGCCCGAACCAGCGCCGCCCGTCCCCGGGGCGAAGCGCGTTCCACCTTCATTTCATTGTACGTCGGGCAATGGGGAAGGCACATTCCGCACCGGATACAGTTCAGTATCTTTTCGTAATCGGGGATGTTGACTCCTTCAAAATAACCCTGCTTCAAGGGTTTGTTTTCACCGGTTGAATGCATTGAACTCGCCATGATTGCTTTCCTGGAATAGATCTTGATCCTGCGCTTTTTTTTTCCTTTTCCCATTCGCAGCGAAAACGCCGCAAATCTTGTCGAATATCGAAAAGAGTAAAACGGAATGCTGTATTAATCTGTTTCCCATCGATCTTACCGTGACTTCGGGAAAAGGCAACGGATTGGGATTAGGGAGAATCTTCTGGAAATAACTGGGATTGATATAAAGGATGGCCGCACGGTTTCAAACCTAAATGCGTGTAACCTTTGGGAGTTAGCAATCGTCCGCTGGGCGTGCGATTTAAGAATCCTTCCTGAATCAGAAACGGTTCGTAAACCTCTTCCAGCGTTCCGTCGTCTTCGCCCAGGGCAATAGCCAGCGTTCGCAACCCAACCGGGCCGCCGTTAAATTTCTCCACAATCGTGCGCAGGA
>CAZFOX010000484.1:0-212 GCA_964520565.1 uncultured bacterium
AGAGGTCTTCCACTTCGGCGTTGTCGTGGGCGGCATTGGCCGTCACCGCGAGCACTTCGGAAGGCATGCCCATCATCCATTGAAACAGGTCGATGTGATGAACGGCGTGATTGAGGGTGCAGCCGCCGCCTTCCTTCTCCCAGGTTCCACGCCACCAGAGGTCGTAATAACAATGTCCCCGCCACCAGAACGAATCGACCTGGGCGTGCAGG
>CAZFOX010000484.1:222-4741 GCA_964520565.1 uncultured bacterium
CGCGGCCTGCCTTTCCTGAATCGAGCACCGCTTTCAGTTTGCGGATGGGATTGCGAAAACGGTTCTGGGCGATAATCGCGAGTTTCCTGCCGCTCTTCCCGCAGGCGGCCAGCATATCGTCGCATTCGGCCAGAGAGGGGGCCATCGGTTTTTCGCAGATGACGTGTTTGCCCGCGTTCAGGCAATCGATAACGATAGGCGCGTGAGTGTATGGCGGCGTACAGACCGATACCAAGTCAATCGACGAATCGCCGATGAGTTGCTTGTAATCGCCGAAAACCGGCGCATCGAGCCCCAGTTCCTGTTTCTTCTGTTCCGCTTTTTCCGGATAACTGTCCGATAGGGCAACGATCTCACAACGGTTGGAGAATTTTCGATACGTTTCAATGTGCGTGCGGGATATGCCACCCATTCCGATAATGCCAACGCGAATCATACGAGAATCCTCCTGCAATCGGATCCATTACATTCCATATTTGATGGGGAGAGCCATTCGTTTTTCTTCTTGTCCGTTTTGGTATTCGTCGATGAGATATTGGAACTTGATATACTCCGCGTTCAGAAAATCGTTGGCGAGAAACAAGGGCGGAGGGACTCGGCCGGGGACGTTCGCAAACCACCATTCGCGCATGGCCTGGGGAGATACCTTAAAGAATTCATGGTTTCCGATCCGTTTTTTCAGTTCCATCGCCTGTTTCCAGGGAGGTTCGATATCATGGCGGCAGTAATGGTTGGCGCCCAGGGTCGGATCTTCGCTGAGTTCGGAATAGGCGTTCCAGGCCGCTTTGAAGCATTGTTTCCAGGCATCGGGTGTTGGATGGAAAAGTTTTTTGTAATTGGGATCGCGGCGATCGAAACACGAGAACTGGTAAGGTTTCAGCAGGACTTCCTTGACGGTTTTCCCATACCAGGATTGTTCCTTGACCCGGTTCATCACTACGTGCGCGATGGAGAGTTTCCCCTCGTACGGCTCGGAGCGGGATTCGCCATAAACGCACATGGCCAGCAGAGTAAGTTCTTTCTGTTTTTGAAGGGAGTTGGAAGGTATGGGGATATACTCATCCGTCGGAGATTCTTCCGCATTTTGGATCAAAAAACTCTTGCTCCAGGATGATTTTGACCGGTAGGATAATGCAGCGTTACTATTCTCCAGATCGTCGTTCGGATCGGGGGGGGTGGGTAAAAAGTTTTCGGCGGCGGCGTCGAGGTTCTTTAAGTTCTGATCGGTATTGAGATACATCGAATCCCCGGTCATGACCAGCGATTTACCAACGCCAAGGGCGACGCCGCTACCCGCAGCATCCACACCGATCACGGGCGATAAACTGGGTTCAAAAGTGACGTTTCCAATCGGAGTAACGAGAGTTGAGGTGGCGCAGGAATGCAGAAGAACAACAATGAAAACGGATAACGGAACAGCCGGTATTTTCTTATTGTTCATAATGAAAAGCCCTTTCCCGATTGAAGGATTCCTATCCCAAAGTGTATCAAAAACAATAGGATGTTAAAGATTGGAGTGAGTTCCCACATTATTCCCCATCCGCTCGAATGACAAAATACTACAATGGTATTACCCAGTTAATTGCCGTGTCAGGTGATATACTTCCCAAAAAGAGAAAGAAAACGTTGCGATCCTTCAAGAATTGCAGCCGAAAGTTATATTTCTCTTCGCGCATTACACCGGTGTTTTCCACCTAAGTAGAGCGATCCGTGTAAAGCATCGAGTAAAAACCAACGATTGGAGTTTCAGATTGCTTCAATTCGTTCGCAATGACACGAACGTGTCCCAATGTCATTGCGAGCGTAGCGAAGCAATCTTACGACGATCCGATTTGCCAATGGGTTCACAGAATGTTTTTACCCGGCAATATCAAACGATCGAACAAATAGAAGTAAAGGAAATAGTGAGTTTCCGCCAGATATTCCACTCGTATTTCATACACAATCAATAACTTATTCAACACTCGGTTCGATACGATTGGATAGGAGAAATTGAAATAGCCGTTTATCGAGGATCGACCGTGATCGGTACAACCATTGTTGAGAATGTAACCCAGAGTATCCAAAGGGATTCATCGCCAAAGAATAAAAACGTAGCGATGGTTTCTCAGCAGGATCATTTAGCCGGTACAAGCGATTGGCGAAAAGAATGCGCCTGGCGGATGACCGTAAGTGGAACGCGATACGCCAAACGCTTTATCGATATCGTGGGTTCTTTGATTCTATCGATCCTGTTGTTCCCTTTTTTCCTGATAGCAGCGATTCTTATTAAACTGACCGATGGCGGGCCGGTGTTGTTCTGGCAAACCCGCGTGGGACAAGGGGGGAGAGAATTTTTCCTGCCCAAACTCCGTTCCATGCGGATGGATGCGGAGGCAATGAAAGATCGATTACTCGTACATAACGAATGGGAAAACAGCGTGACTTTCAAGATGAAGAACGATCCCCGCATCACCTGGATCGGGCGGATTCTTCGCCGGTTCAGCATCGATGAGCTGCCGCAGTTGTGGTGCGTGCTGAAAGGGGAAATGAGCCTGGTGGGGCCGAGGCCGCCGATTCCCTGCGAGGTAGCCCGGTACAATCCGGAAGACCGGCGCAGGCTCGCCGTCCGTCCGGGTCTGACTTGCATCTGGCAGGTCAGCGGGCGCAGCGATATCCCTTTTAAAAAGCAGGTGGAGTTGGACGTTCAATACATCGAAAGCCAGAGCGTTTGGCTGGATATCCAGATTTTATTGAAAACCATTCCCGCCGTGTTATTGGGGAAAGGCGCATATTAGAACGATCTTTAAGTAACCACCCGAATTCCATACAGTTGGCAGAACTGTTTGAGCCGTCGGGCGAAATTTCCATAGAACAAGACGTTGTGATGTCCCTTCACCTGGCATGCGTCTTCGAATTCATTGATGGTGATTTCCACATTGGTGCGGCATCCGCCGACGGGAGGCATATCGTACGATTTCACCACTTTTCCCGAATACAATAACAATTGGGGTTCCGGTTCGGGGATGCATCGCGCCATGGTCACCTCTTCTCCCTCCCGCCAGAGTACCTGCGGGCAACAGGTCGGATCGTTGGTGTGACCGTAGTTGCGCAGGAGATATTTTTCCTGGGGTTTTCCGACGCCGAATAGCCGGGAGGCGGACGTGCAATGCGAGGCGAAGTAATGATTCAACTCGGTTTCGTAACAGGGATTGTGCTGAAAACCCGGACGGTCGAATAACCGCTGAACGAGCATCAGGGTCAACGTCGGGCCGAGGTCGTTTTCGCAACCGGCGGCGATTCCTTCGTCGCGAAGGGTCATGAAACTCATGCAGGGCATCAGTTCGCCGCGCCGTAGGCAATCCATCATCATTGCATCGCCCCGTTCCGATTCGAGAATGCGCAGATTGGCGAAATGAACGCGCGCCGCCTGGAGGATTTCGGGATCGGCGGGCTCCATTGTTTTATGGGCGTTTCTTTTATACGCGCGAGCCAGTTTTTTTACTTCGTCATCGATCTGGGTTCGACTGACCTCTTCTTCGAAGCGGCGCAACGATACGGTTCTCACAACCGTCCCCCAAAACGGCACGACGGCTTCTTTTCCGTTTTCGGTTCCGGCCACGCTGACAATGCGGCTGGCGGCCATGAATTTCCGGGCCTCTATCATTTTGAGCCCGTATTCGACCGCTTCCATATTGTCCAGGGATTGGATGTAATGCACGCCCTTCCGATGGTATTTCACAATCGAGCCGTGATGAACGCCCAGGCAACAGAACACAATGGCGGGGATGGCCGATTCCGTTTCAGGGCCGACAGCGACAAGAATCCGGTCAAGCAGATTGAAATGGCCGTTAAAGAAGGGGATTAAGAGAATCCCATCCGGCTTGGTTTGCTTTGCCTGCTCGATAAATCGGACAGCGCTGTTTTCGTCGTGGATCGGCGGATCGTTAAAATCCAGCCGGATGTTCAATTTCTTCTCTATTTCGTGGAGTTCATTCATGTATTGCTTCTGGCGGCCTTCGGCATCGAAATCGTTTCCCGGCCAGCTCCACCACTGGCCTTCCTCGCGCAGCAGGCTGGAGGGGGGATACAGGAACGTCCCTAATACCCTCGCCGGTCCTTTTAAGGAGGGATGATTGGAACCGGCACGGACAGTGGTGGATTGAAACACGAGCGATCCAATCCCGGTGCCCATCGCTGTGATGAAACTGCGGCGTCCACAACCGCAACCGGTTTCGTGGGAATGACGTTCGTACATGATATCCTTTCTCCTCTCCTTCCGAATTACATGCTGTCTATTTGGCTCCACCGCCTTGCCGAACGACGATATCGCCTAGGCTGGTCAATCCATTGGAGGTTTCGTAAGGCAATCCCCGAAGGGTGTTTTGCCAGAGTCCGTCGGGGCCGACTCCAATCAGAGCCCATTCGTTGGGCTGCAACGGCCTTTGCCCGGATTCCTGGCTTCCCGCCACTGTCAATCCGCTGAGACCGTGGTTCTCGCCGATAAAACTGAAGGCCGGTTCGTTGTCGCCGTAGATGT
>CAZFOX010000485.1:0-4736 GCA_964520565.1 uncultured bacterium
AACCGGTTTCCTTCGATCATCTGCGAGTCGCTCCCGCGAACAGCGACCTCTTGTCGGCGGAATGGCATTTATCCACCGAAGAATCGGGGAAACAGGTATTAAAACAGGCGTTGAATGAGTACTTGTGGAATGAACCGGATACAAAACGGCCGGAATTTATTCTGATCGATTGTCCCCCCTCGCTTGGGCAATTATCCTTAAACGCCATTCTGGCTTCCGATTCGCTGATTATCCCCGTGCAATGCGAGTACTATGCCCTGGAGGGATTGGCTGGGATTCTTTCGTCCACGACTTTACTGCGGCAAAGCTTTAATCCGCGTTTGTCGCTCGAAGGAATCCTGTTGACAATGGCCGATCGCCGCTTGAATCTCAGCCGCCAGGTGGAAGAAGATATCCGACGCGCGTATGGCGCGCATGTATTCCAAACGATCGTTTCCCGAAGCGTACGGCTTAGCGAAGCCCCCAGCCACGGGTTACCGATCATCCAATACGATCCCGAATCGGCGGGCGCCGCCGCCTATCAGGAAATCACTCAGGAAGTAATCGATCATGAAGCGAAAAGCGCTCGGACGTGGCCTCTCCGCTCTACTGGCTGAAACGCCGGTCGAGACAACCGAACAGAAGGCTATCATCGAAATACCCATCGATTCCATCGAGGCCAACCGCAATCAACCGCGGACGGTTTTCGATGAAGATTCCTTACAAGAACTGGCGGAATCCATCAAAAAGCAAGGAATCCTGCAACCTCTTTTAGTCCGGATGCATCCGGAAAACGCCGAGAAGTATCAAGTCCTGGCGGGAGAGAGGCGATTGCGTGCGGCGCGTATCGCCAGGTTAGCAAACGTGCCTTGTATTGTTTTGCAGACAGAAGAAGCGCAGGCGATCGAAATCGCGCTGGTAGAAAACATTCAGCGCACCGATTTAACGCCGGTGGATGAGGCGCGTGCGTATAAATACTTGGCCGAGCGGTTTGTATTAACCCAGGAAGAAATCGCTTCCCGGGTTGGGAAAAGCCGTGAAGCGGTAGCTAATTCTCTGCGGTTGCTGCTTCTCCCCCCGCCGATCCTAGAATCTCTCGAATCGGGGAACCTCTCCGCTGGACATGCCAAGGTTCTCCTGGCGCTTCGTGAGTCGAGCCGTCTGATGCCGCTGTTCGAGCGAATTCTGAAAGAGGGTCTGAGTGTCCGCGAAACAGAGCGCGAAGTGCGAAACCTCGTACAACCCTCTCCCCAATTACCGGTTATGAAATCGCCGCCCGTCGAGGAAGACGTGCATATCGCAGCTCTGGAACGCGCCCTGGAGAGCGCCTTTCAGACAAAAGTTCAGGTAAAAATGAAAGGGAAAAAGAAAGGAAGCATCGAAATTCAATTCTACGATCTGGATCAACTGGACGCTCTTTTAGCCCAATGGAAGATACGAGTCCAGTAAAAAAGGCCTTGGAGAAAAGTGCGAGAGAAGAGGATAAAAGGATGAAAGAGGGGGGTGTTCATATATCTTTATATAAATCAAATACTTATATCCATGTTTGGTTCGGCTGGATGAACGAATAACAAGATATTTTGCATTTCTTGGGTTTTGTTACTATACTCGTGCATATAGGATTCGATCATCCGAGGTATTTAATGGAAGTGATATTTTGATATAAAGAAACTTCCCGGATGTAATTCTCTGAATGATTTCCTGTGAATCGAACGCGATCTGTCTATCCACTGGAGGGATGGCGTAGCCCCCGATCAAAGGAGTCATAATCTCATGCCAGAGGCTGCGGTTTCAAAACCGTTCCATCCCATTCAAGTGAAAGCCTTGCAAGAGGGACGGGTTCCTCCTCTCGATCTATACATCCTTCGGGAAGGTGATGAGGCGCCCGTACTCTTCTTGAGCCGGTCGCTTCCTTTCGATCGCAGAGTGTCGCGCAACCTGGCGCAAAGCGAGATTCAGATTCTCTTCATCCGGGAAGAAGACCTGGAGATTTTCGATGAATATCTGAATCGAAATATTGCCTCCATCATTCGCGATCCCAATATTTCCGTCCATTCCCGTTGCGCGATCACATACGATCTTTCCCTGGAATTGATGAAACGCGTTTATGAATCGGCCGATCCGGTGCAGGTGGCCAAGTCCTCCCAAGGGGTGTTGCAGAATATCATCGAGGTGATTTTTGCCAATCCGGATGCGGCGCATAGCTTCATCACACTCACCAGCGAGGATTACGAGCTGTACTCTCATTCCATCAATGCCTGTCTTTATGGAATGGCGCTGGCTCGGCTCGCTTTGGATATAACCAAAGAAGAAGCGTTAACCCGTTTTGGCCCCGGTTTTTTATTACACGATATCGGGAAACTCTCCATTCCTCACGATATTTTGATGAAGCCAGGCTCTCTTACGGAAAAGGAATGGGATCAAGTGCGGCTCCATCCCCAAAAAGGGTTGGAAATGGTAGAAAAGATTATGCCCGTAACCGAAGAAACACAGGCGATGATTCTCTATCATCACGAGCGGCTGGATGGATCGGGCTATCCCCTGGGTTTGCGGGGCAGTGAAATTCCCATTGCCGCGCGTATCTGTGGGATTGTCGATGCTTTCGATGCGCTTAGCACCAACCGGCCGTTTCAGGAACGGAAGAAGACATTTGAGGCTTTTTCCGTCTTGAAACAGGAAGAAGTCCCCCATCGCTTGGATGAGAATTTCTTCCGCGATTTTGTGCGGGTCTTTCATCCGGATAATATTCCGATGACCATGGAAATGTAATATTTTTAATCCACGTGGATTGTTTTTTCAAAGGCCGCACTGCATATTTTCCTTATGACTCCGATCCTTTCTCTAACCCATCCGGAATGTGTTCCCCGCATTGTGGACGTCATTAAAAGGGGGGGGATTGTCTGTCTGCCGACGGAAACCGTCTATGGACTGGTATGTTCCACGCAGAACCAGGTGGCTATAAGGCGGGTGGCGAATCTCAAAGGCAGGCCTCAAGAGAAACCCTTCGCATTGTTTTGTTCCTCCTGGGAAAGAATGGCACGTGAGGCGCTGGAAGAGAATCTACTGGCGAAAAGTCTTGCACATCATTTCTGGCCGGGGCCATTAACGCTCGTGCTGGCCGCTCGTCCTTCCTGTCCGGGATATTTTCGCGGATCGGTCGGCGTACGATGTCCCGCACACGATTTTGTACAGGCCGTATTGGCTGCTTGCGGTGGATTATTGATGAACACCAGTCTCAACCGCAGCGGCCAGCCGGAATGCCGGTCGATTGCAGAGGCGGGGGATATGCTTAAAGAAATCGATCTTGCGATTGATGACGGCGCTTTACCCTACCGCCTGCCCTCTACAGTCCTGGATTGCCGCATGCAACCGCCATTAGTACTGCGGGAAGGGGGCATCGCAGGAGCTGAAATCGCGAAGGTAATACAAGAGTTGGGCTGATTGATAAAATCTTCATATTCCCACCATGTTGAATAGGCAATATTTTCCGGAAACAATAGATATCCGGAAAAAATATCTATCTTCATAAAAACTCAAAAACACAATATATACTGGAGATTGTGAATGATATTCAGTTTATATTGTGTTGGCATGACCGTTGCAAATCTATCTCAACATATTAATGTTGGAGGTACGGTCATGGCTCTCGATTCGGTGACAAATGCGGCGATTGATTCAACGTCTCTGTTTCGTCCCGTTCCCATGAATAAGTTGCAACAGAATCTATCGCAGTTTTATCAGAAAACCTCCTCTTTCGTTAACGACCAGTTTAAGCAATTAATAGAATCCGATGAAGATATTTCCATGAAACCCAGGAAAAAGCTATTCTCCCCATCCGAGTTGGATGACGAAGAGCGTCCACGTTTGAATCCACAAGGATTGGGTCGGTACGTCGATATCCGTGTTTAGAGACAGGTATAGAAAAAAGCTTATCGGTTTTCTGGGTGATACCAGTGGGGGGGAACTGCGGTTTCATCCATATCCTCTTGAGGCCAGTAGAAAATCCCGCTTATAGTAATTCCCCTTTCAAACAATTCCTTCATGATATTCCTCAGCCGTTCTAAATCTTCTAATGGAAGACGGTTGTAACGTATGTCGAATGGATCGGGTATTTTCCCATGTAAAGCATCCAAGATGGGTTGCAATCGGGTGATGTGGTTATGAGAAAAGGTGAAAATCTGCAAGGACGGTCTTTCGGGAAGAAGGAAAGATTCTATCTGATTGGAATCGCAACGAAGAGTTTGCAAGGAAGTGTTCTTGACGTCAAGTATTTTTATTTGGTTTTGCGAACATTGCAGTTCGAGCAAGCGGTTATTTTTAGAAAAATCAAAGGATTCGATGGTATTGCTAGCGCACCAGACGACTTCCAGGGCTAGATTATTCGACGTATCCAGCTGTCCCAATTCGTTGTTCGAGCAGGATAGAAAGCGTAACGAACTGCATTGCGAGAGATCGAGAGCCTCTAACCGGTTGCTTGAACAATCCATCTCTTCCAGATTGGAAA
This sequence comes from uncultured bacterium, assembly GCA_964520565.1. Classification (GTDB taxonomy): domain Bacteria; phylum Hinthialibacterota; class Hinthialibacteria; order Hinthialibacterales; family Hinthialibacteraceae; genus CAZFOX01. Next base: position 4,484 of record CAZFOX010000485.1, read on the forward strand.
GCTTGGATAGGTCTAATTTCTCAAGGCGGCAAGAATGGCAAAAGAATCTCCGGAGTGGCAGCGATTGTTTCATAGGAGGAAACAGAATTGTCTGGAGTGGATTTTTGTAGCAGACTAACTCGCGTAGATCGGTTTGTTTTGAACAATCCAATTCCTTCAGGCGATTTCCAGCACAAAAAAGACTTTGCAGGGCTGTATTTTTAGACAGATCCAGGGATTGAATAGCGTTATCGCTGCAATTGAAAGTCGTGAT
>CAZFOX010000486.1:0-4736 GCA_964520565.1 uncultured bacterium
CACGCCCTCTCGCAGGATATCAAGGACGGATTGAAATTGAAAAAAGGCCAGTTAGTTTCGGTCGTGGGTGCGGTGAAAGTTCCTAAAGCGTCCTGGGACGCCAATTCGGAGTTGTGGTTCCGTGTGCGCGAGTATGATGGAACGGCGGAAAACCTCAGCCCTCCGACGCCGGTGACCGTATTCGATGAATGGTTCCAATTCCAGAGTACGCTGGAGTTGAAGTACGAACCGGCAAACCGGAAAGATCTGAAGGTGCAGCTCTATTCCAAAAATCCGGCCGGGAAAGCATTTCTATTTGACGATATTTTTGTGGATGTGAAGGCGGCGGAAGTGAAGCCGATCGAAAATCCGGGCTGGCCGGTCAATGCGGTGAAACTGACGGCCGGACAGAAGATTGCTATTGATGGCAACGTCTCGGCAGCAGAGTACCAGGGCGCGCAGGCGATGGTAATTAATAGCAAAACCCTGGCCGGTATCGCGGACCCCTATTTCCCTCAATATAACCATAATGGGAAAATCAACGTTCCGGCCATGTTGAATACCATCGAAGACGATTTCAGCGCCACCTACTATTTCATGTGGGATAGCGAGAACTTCTATGGGGCGGTCTCCGCGAAGGATGATAACTACTCGTTCGTGGGTCCCGATCCCAACGGCTCGGATACGCTGCAATTCGTGTTTGCTGAAACACCATCCATTAAACAAACCGCTCAAATGTATATTCCGACCATTGCCCCTAAGGGGACAGACGGCAATATCGTCGCCAAGAACGATTTTGGCGGCTGGATCACAACCGATATTATGGGAGCGTGCGAGTTTGCTGGAAAAGTGGATGATAATTCCAGCGACTGGTCGGTGGAGATTCGTATCCCCTGGAGCGCAATGAAAGGCGATTTTGCGCGGGATGTATTTCCGCCTAAAACGGGAGATATGGTTGGATTCGCTGTGTTGGGGATCGATTACGATGACGGCGCCCTGGCTTGGTTTGGATGCAATCATTCCACCTATCCCTGGGAATCCTCCGGCATTGAACGTATCTATTTCATCGATGGGCAAACGGCTGTAAGCGAATGGTCTTTATACTAAATCTCTCCTGATTCAGTATGTGGCAATTGAGGGGGAGCGGGAATTTCCGTTTTCCCCTCGCTTTTTTGTGAATCGAGAGAGAATCCGATTTCATTATCATTTAATGGATTCCCTGACGGAGAAGTTAGGATTGGGTTAAAATATAACTAATGAAGGAAAACGAATCTCGTTTTCTTATGGAATCTAGGCAAGAATAGGAGAAAGAATATGCACCGGTCTCAGATGTATCCAATCGTATTCCTTATGGCGGCTGTCTTGTTGCTTCCGGCTATGAGCTGGGCGCAGGGATATTGGTGGAAAGCACCAAATTTGAAATACATCGAAGTTCTTGAGGATGGAACACATGGCCCATCCCCCCATTATTGGAGTTTTGGCGGCCCCAGCACGAGCGATTCCACATTGGATCAGACGTATCTCTATACCTCCGATTCCACCAGCAAAACGTTCTTCTGCCAATATGTCGTTCAGGAACTGCGTAACGCCAATAACGCCGACGAGGTTTCGTACCGTTGGGCGATCGATCATATATTCGGCCTGCCAAAGGGTTCGGCACAGTTTGGCACCCGGCTGGTGATGGGGAACGGGGGAGAGGAAAACGTTCCGTTTGTCGGGTATCCGGACGACTATACTCTAAGCGATAAATCGGAAAGCCTGCTGGAGGCGGACGTGTCGCCCAATTGCGATACACTTCGTTTCAATCATGACGGAATCTATCTATATACCAATCACTATGTGGGCAGCGAGAACCGTATGAAACTCCATCGTTATAAAGTGATCGGTTCTTTGGAAAAAGACGGGCAGCCGTTTCAACTCGACGCAGCTTGGCAGAATGGAGGAACCTTCGTTACCTCGACCGCGCGTCTGCGGAATTTTCTGGTGAAATACATTGGCGGGAAGGATTTGGTCTATTACGGCGAGGGGGATTCAAAGACTAAAGCCTGTTCGCTCTATGTATTCGATCCCGAATCGGGAAAAGAGACCGTCCTGGTCGAGGAAATGTTCCAGGCCGGAGAAGTGAACGATGCGGATATCGTGAACGTCCGGATCGCGGGCGTTAAAGCCAACGATCTTCATATTTACGCCATGGCGAACATCGGCGGAATCAAGATTTACAAATTATCCTCGGATGGAATGAAAGTGGAGAATGGCGGCCAGCCGGTAGCGTTTATCCGTATTGAGGATTTGAATGCAATCACTGGTACAGAGGCCTTCAGCAGCCATTGCCGGGCGTTTGAGGTGACGGACGATCAGCAATATGCGTTTTTCAGTTCGCACAACGCTAACGCCAGCCTGTTCGTGATCAATGCCTTGCCGACGGGCGTCATGGATTGGCGGCAAAATTAGAGTGGATTCCAGAATAAAAAAAGCCAAGAGGATGAAGCGGAGTATTCCGATTCATCCTCTTGGCTTTTTGAGGCGTTGTCAGATCCGCTTATGCCGATACATTCAAGAACCGGTCGACCGTGGCGACGAGTTTATTGAGTTCTGGTTTGGAAATCTGTTCGTCGGCTCCGACGGCGTCTCCTTTGTTCCGGTTATCCGCGCTGATGATCGAGGAGAAGATGATTACGGGAATCTGCCGTAAATTGTCGTCGGACTTGATCAATTTCGTCAGATGCAACCCATCGAGCCGGGGCATTTCGATATCGGTGATGACCAGATCGATGGAAGAATCTTTCTGAATTTTGTTCCAGGCTTCTTCGCCGTTCCGGCAAATCTCCAACTTCTTGTATCCGTCTTCAATCAATGTGTTGCAAATCATGTTGCGGATCGCGTTGGAATCTTCCGCGACGATGATTTTCTTTTCGGATCGCGCCTGGCGAAGAGAAGCATCTCCCGAGTCGATTTCGGCCTCCATGATTGAGGGGGAAATCGTCTGGGTGATTTTCTCCACATCCAGCATGAGAACCAGCTTTTCCTGAACGTGGGCGACGCCGGTCATGATATCGCAATTGTATTCCTCGGTAGGTGGTTCAATGTCCTGCCAGGAAATCCGGTAGATATTGGATACCGTATTGACCACAAATCCAAACCACAATAGGTGAAATTCGGTAATAATGATGCGATCCGAGGGTTTCATCTCGGTCTCTTCATATCCGAGAACCCGGCGCAGATTGATGACGGGAACGATTTTATCGCGCAGGTTGAAGACGCCTTGGATAAATGGATGAACGAGGGGCGGCTTGATCAATTCGGGAATGGTGATGACTTCCCGGACTTTGGCGATGTTGATTCCAAACTGTTCCTCCCCGACCGAAAAGACCAGTACTTCCAGTTCGTTGGTACCCGATTCCATTAGTATGTGTTGTTTCACATCCATGAGAGCCCCTCGCATTATTGATTCATGATTTGGTTTTCCTAACATTCTACCCGTTCAAAAGGCGGGTAGATAAATAATTTTACCGGATCGCTGGATAAAAATCACTCTTTCCCCTGAATCCTGCCACTTGTAGGAGGTATCAATCCAAAGTCCCAGCCAGAAAAAATCTGTTTTTGTGAACGCAGTGAAACCATCTTCTTTGTAAAACTCCCAAAATTAAGAGGTTCCACTCTATTACAAATCTCCAAAAGTGGCCTGAGAGATGAACTCGCAGAATTGTCTTGAAAGAAACTTATCGGTTTCCTGTTCATATACCGCGTGAGTGGTATGATGGCGAAAATGGGTTTTGAATCATTTGTATATGTAAACAACGGAGGCAAAAAGATGAGAAGGCGAGACTGGTTTCGAATGGGGGCGATGGGAGTTGCGGGTCTTTCGATTGGTCAATTATTTCCTCGTAGCACAAAGGCTGGAACGGCCGTGCGAATTGATGAACCCTTTCATGGCGCGGTATTAAACCGCCGGATGGGAATCGAGGAAAACGGCGGATTAAGAATCCCCGTGCAAGGCCGCGCTGCCTTGCGGGATGTTGTCGTCGTTAACGGCCAGCCCACCCGGCGTGAGGGAGAAGGGTTTTTCACCGATTTGACTCTGCGCGAGAAAGAGACGGATATTATCGCCGTCGCGGAAGGCGTCGGCGGCCGTTCCGAGCACCGGATCCGGGTGGTTTGGGATCGAGATTCGTTTCCCCGGTATCGGTTCTCCATCGATGACAATAGTTTCTTTTTACGGGATATTGCTCAGAAACAATATGCATCGCTCTTCGATTGCTTTTATCTGAAAATCCTGCGCGATCTTCATTCCCAATATGGGGCGCGGTTCGTATTAAACATTTATTACACCACCGAAGATGGTTTCGAACTGCCTCAATTCCCCGGTAAATACAAAGAGGAATGGCGGGATAACGCCGATTGGTTGAGGCTGGCATTCCACGCCCATGCGAATCTGCCCGACCGCCCCTATCAGTATGCGTCGGCCAGTCAGCTGATCGGCGATCTGGATAGAGTAGCGGAACAAATTCTCCGTTTTGCGGGGGAAGAAGTCTATACGCCGCCGACGGTGATCCATTGGGCGATGGTGCAGCCTTCCGCTTTGAAGCCGTTGGCGGAACGCGGCGTCCGCTCGTTGAGTGGCTATTTCGACCGGAGCTCAACCGGCTGGGATATCAACTATCTCCTGGACGACGAGCGCTCGGAATATCTATCGCGGCACGACGCGCTGAAGGATTTCGAGAGCGGGATCGTGTTTTCGAAAGTGGATATTATCTGCA
>CAZFOX010000487.1:0-4717 GCA_964520565.1 uncultured bacterium
AAGACACGAGTGATGTCTATCCATTTATTGCATGCGATTTTTAAAAAAGAAAATGGGGGAAGCAGGGTTCCCCCATCTTGATGATCCGAAATAGAGATACTTGAAATCACGGACCGGGAGCGAGAATATCACCCGAACTCGAGGTTCCGTTAGAAGGATCGTATTTCAAATCGGCAAGCACGAATTTACTGTTACGAACGCCAGCGCGGCGATAATCGCTCAACCGAGCGCCCGTGTATTCACGTTCGTCCAGTTCGCCGCCCTTTACGCCCAGACCATCCTGGCTGTCCGGACCCCAACTGGTCAGAATGTAATAACTCTGGCCGTCGGAACCGTACCCGTAGCCGTATTCGCTGCCATCACCGCGGAATGGATCAAACGGAATGGAGGAAATGTAGGCCACTGGAGTGGTCAGGTACAAGCGACGCGCGTTACGACCGGTACCGATAGCGATATGGGCGATATTGATGACCGCCGCTCCTTTGGCTGCGTCCTTCTCCAGGCTTCGGTACTGCTTGTTCATGATCGTACGATCCGTGTTCATCGGCATATACTGGTTGTTATCGATGAAGAACGATTCGAGAGAGTTCTTCAAACTGCGGATTTCCGATTCCGCGCGAGCCACCTTGGCGCGCACCTGCGCGTTCAAGAAGTTCGGCACGGCGATCGCCGCCAGAATGCCAATGATCGCCACAACGATCAACAACTCAATCAGCGTGAACCCTTTCAGTCTATTCATCCTCATGTCACCTCCTTCCTGCTCGTTAAGGTGTTCAGGATGCCGCGCCCCGAATCGCTTCGGGGAGAGCCCTGTTTTCCGGTAGGGAATAAATTTACGGAAGAAATAAAAACGGTAATAATACCTACGGAAATCAGTGGCTTTTTCACGAGACCGAACTTGGTCCACGCTCGATTCGCAGCAAGTCACCTTAATTCTCTTAGATTACTTACCACGAATCCCTCTATGTTGTCAACCCCGTCTTGCAAAACCCTTTGCTTTTTTACAAATCGTTCGAAGATAATTATATCGCGGTTTTTGGAATTCGTAACCTATTTTTTCTCGTTTATCCGTTCGGCATATCGGCCGTTCATCCGGTAAATGAAAGCCAGAACTTCCGCTACGGCCTGGTACAGTTCGGGAGGAATCATGGCGCCCAGATCGAGTGTGCTTAAGACGGTTACCAGATCGGGATCGCGATAAAGAGGAATATGATAGCGTTCGGCGAGTTCCAGAATCCGGTCGGCAATCGCGCCGCCGCCCTTGGCCACCACGACCGGCGCCTGAGTCTCCTCCGCCCGGTAACGAATGGCCACGGCTTTCCGTCGATGCCCGCGTGGAGAAGTTTTCTCGCCGGGGATCGGCGGCGCAAAAGGGAAAAACCGGTCATTGGGAGTAGGATCGACCATCGGATATCTATTCCTCAGTATATCTGTATAAAAAGTACCGATCGACGATCAGGCAATCTCGAAGGACAAATTCAGTCTTGTTCGCAATGCATTTCGTGCCGCTACCCGAACGCCCCGGTCGGGGTCCTGAAGATAGGGCATCAAAGCGCGCACGTCTTCGTCGGTTCCCTTGATACCGATTCCCCGCACGGCCATTTTCCGGACATGCGAACGTTGATCGTTGGCCGCTTCCCGGAGCCGGTCGGTCATATTGGGCAGGTTGGTCACTCCCAAAACCCAGAGAGCGCTGGTTTTGGTCATCTCATCATCGCTGTCCAACATTTTCACCAAAGTCGATTCATATTCAGAGAACCCCCAGTTTAGCAATTTGGCGATTGCATTGGCTCGCTCCCGGCGATTGTCTGAACGAGCCGATTGGCGGGTTAAATCGATCATATTGGAATCGTCGGGTTTTTTGTCCGACAGCAATTCGATGGTGTTGGCGCGTACCCGGGGATCCGGATCGTCGAAAAACCGGCGCGACAGCTTAAATCGCATATCTGGGTCAGCCACCCGGGCAAAACCCTTGACCGCCGTGGCCCGGACCTTGGGATTGGGATCCATGGAAAGTTTCCGATAATCCTGCATGGCGTTGCCCAGGTTTTCCGATTCCAGCATTTTGAGATATTTAATCCGGTCGGATTCTTCGGGCGATTCCGATAAATACGCTATATCTTCAAAGAAATTCGGCTTCATCTTGAGAAGCGAAAACAAAATTTTCTTCCGCTTGACATCATTGATCTGATCGAATTTGCGCAGGAGGTTGTCTTTCATGATCTTAAACATGGTACTGACAACGCCTTGCTTGACTTTCTTTTTCTTGCTGCGGGTTAGATGAGAGATTTTCTCCAGGATACTCAGATCGCCTTTTTTCTGCAGGTATCGCAATGTAGCCAATAATACTTGCTCGTCTGTCTCGGTCAAAAACTCGAATACTTCATTCCGCAATCCCAGTGTCTGGCTGTCTCCAAGTATCTTTAACACGCGGATACGTATGCGTGAATCGTCCAATTGCAGGCAGCGCAATAGGAACGACAGATTTTGCTCCGCTCCAACCGACTCCAGCAGATCGAACAACACGATCCGTTCCGGAGGCGCCATGTGTTTGATCAATCCCTGGAATTCCACCAAAATCCGGAAATGTTGAAGAACAAACGCGACTTTCACAAAATCTTCGCGGGGCAGATTCCGAATCGCATCCAGATGATAATTGACATTATCCCCGCTATTTCGAACCGCCATCGCCAGAAAATTGGTGATTCGTTCCTGTGTCTGTTCGTTTTTTTGAAGAAGGCCTCGATAGAGTACCTCCAGAGAACCTTCTTTCTGATAGCGGATAAACTCCTCATGCAAGGTCGTGTATTGGGGTAAATCCAATCCCAAATACATTTCCCAAAACATATTTTCGTCGAGGGGAACCACCTTAAACAGGAATTGAATGGCTTGAAAGCGTTGCGACCGTTTGGAGGAATAAAGCGGTTGGATCAAAACGGTCAGTGCATCATGCACTTCTTCGGGGGGAAGTTCGTTTTTTGCCTTGCGGTCTCGTGCGTTTTCTATTAATCGGAACAGGCTGCGCTTGGTTTCATCGATAACGTTTTGATGATAATCCTCAATGCCTGCAATCAACAGGCGTATGGTATCCAAACGGCCACTTTTCGCGAGCAATCGGATTACGCCAACTCGCACCTGCCACATGGGGCAGGATAATTCGTGAAGGAGAAGGTCGAAATCCACCTTAGCGTGATCCAGAATCTCCCACGCGCGCTCCCGCATTTCCGTATTGTCGGTGGCCAGCATCCACAACAAGAGACGGTGAGCCCAGGGGGTTTGTCCCCCCATAGAAATCGTATCCATCGCCTCCCAGCGTTTTTCCTCTCCGTATTTCCCGAAAAGAGTCTGAGAAACGCGGTCGGGCTTCCCGCTTAACGTGAAGGGTAGATCGTCTCTGCCGCCAAGAAACGGTAGTTTCAAGATAGGCTCCTAACTCGTATCCACATAAAAATAAAATAGATAACTGGACTTCTATAAGATTAACTATAATTTGTGTTCCATCGGCTATTATCGTAAAAAAAAATAGAATCCAAAGCAATTTTTCTTTATAGTTTATATAATAAATTCTCCTTTTTTACTCTGAAATTTCTTAGTCACTGGTGTCATCGTAAATAAAAAAGCGATTATTTTTTTACACAATCTAAATAAATTAGCAAAAATCGTGCAAGAAATCGGTATTGCATATATTTTACCATAATAGTGAACTTTTAATAAAATTCCAGTAAAAAGATAAAAAATTAATATCCTTCATGCCCAACACTCGCTGCGAGACGATGTTTTGCTTGATGATTTAATGACTACCCACTGAATTGTTTCCTTGCGCGATTACCTTTCTTCAAGTTCCATCGATCCTGTAATATAATTCCCGATAATGAAGTTACACAGATTATAAAGAAACGTGGTTATAAAGTCAAATTTCATATCAGAATTATTCGAAAAATTTCAAGAAAATATGGTTTTATATAAAACTCTGTTTTCTCGATTGTGTTCGCAAATTGGGACTCGTTTTCGAGAGGGATTGTTAAAATTAAATAAGAAAACGGTTTGCGGGAATAAATTGATACTCTTTCGTTCTGAGAGGATTAAATATCCGCCTCGGTTGAATGTTGGGGGGATCAACTAAAATGATCAGCAGATTTCGCCGGCGCTGTTATCGGATAGTATGAGTTTGTGAGAACGAGGACGGCGCTGGCTGTGGATAATGCGTACATTGCGTCCCAGAATGCTGTTATCGATCCGTTGTTGCACGTTCCGGATTTCGCAATCCTGCATGATGACGCTATATTCCACCTCAGAATTGACGATCTCCGTCCGATTGCCGATCGAGGTGAAACTGCCCACGAAAGCGGCATGAATCACACAGTTTTCCCCAATAATGACTGGCCCGCGGATCGTACTGCCTTCGATCCGGCTGCCTTTGCCGATGATGACATTCCCGCGAACATCCGACGTTTCGTCTATGAGACCCTGGATATTCGGTTCGGAAAGACCCTGCAAGACCAACCGATTGGCTTCGATCATGTCATCCGGATTTCCTGCATCGATCCACCATCCGGACAGGATGTGGTGGTCGACCCGGCCGCCGTTATCGAGAATGCCTTGAATGGCATCGGTTATCTCATATTCGCCACGCGGCGAGGGGTTCATTTTTTGAATGCTGGCGTGAATGGTGGAATCAAAAACGTAGATTCCGATGCAAGCCAGATTGGAAGGAGGA
>CAZFOX010000488.1:0-4700 GCA_964520565.1 uncultured bacterium
ATCGACCGGTTCTAAAATTCCAAAATAGTTCGGATTCTGAACGAAAAATCCGGCAAAACTGGAATCCACCAGAGACCGAAGCGCGTCGAGATCGGTCGTTCCATCGTGAGACGGAATTTCTATCCACTCAATACCGGGTGCGTTCAAATACGTAGCCAGAACGCGGCGGTAATGAGGATTGATCGTCGAAGAAACGGCGATCTTTTCCCGGCGGGTAATCCGGCATGCCATTAAGGCCGCTTCCGCCAGCGCTGAAGCGCCGTCATACATGGAGGCATTGGCCGCATCCATCCCGGTCAGGCGGCACATCAGGGTTTGGAATTCATAGATCGCCTGCAAGGTTCCCTGGCTGACTTCCGGCTGGTAGGGGGTGTAGGCCGTATAAAAATCGCTGCGCGAAACCAAAGCGGCCACGGCTTGCGGGCAAAAATGATTGTAAGCGCCTCTTCCCAGAAACGAACATAGTGTGGTTCCCTGGTTCTCGCCCGCGACATCCTGCATCCATTCTGTAATTTCCATCTCTGTCATAGGCGTCGGGAAAGGAATATCGGGATTTTGTAGAGAAGCGGGAATGGTTCGAAACAGGTCGGTTTCGATTTTGATATTCAACGCATTCAACATGGACAGAAATTCGTTGGAGGTGTGGGGAATAAAATCCATGACATACTCCTCAACCGCAGTTTATGACGGACGTACGTTCTTGTTAATTTTCTGCTTTCGAAAAAAACGTCTGATATCAATCGATGTTTTCGAGATGATTTTGATAGGCGGCGGCGTTCATCAATCCATCCAATTGCGAGAGATCGCTCGCCTCGATCTGCACGATCCATCCTTTGCCGTATGGCTCCTGATTGATCCATCCAGGATTGTCGCTCAACTCCTCGTTGACACGGACGACTTTCCCCGAAATCGGCGCGTACATCTCCGCCGCGATCTTGCACGATTCGATTACGGCGCATTCCGAACCTTTCTCCATGATACGGCCAATTTCAGGCAACTCGACGAAAACGATATCCGTCAGTTGTTCCTGCGCAAAATGAGTAATGCCGATGGTAGCGGTGTTACCCTCCATCCGCACCCATTCGTGCGTTTCTGTGTATTTCAGTTCTGAGGGGACCATCCTGGGTTCCTTTCCTTTATTCGAATTAAGATTTATTAATACGACTTTGTAACCGACTCCAAAAATAAGCGAAAGACTTTGAATGTATTTTTGCTCGATTGGGATCAAAGTGTTGCGCGATTTCTTCGGCGAAATATTTCTTGTTGAAAGACGATTTTCTAACTTCTTTCCATATTTTTTTCAATCTTCCCTCCGCGCTGATGTTTCCGGTCTCATCAGGCACAGTATAGGATATATTGGGGAAAACTGAATGAATAGCATCTTCATCGGCCAAAAACCAAGCTTCAATTTCGCGCATCGCAACGACTATCGAAAAATTTCTTTCAGGAAGTGGCTTACGCGATTCCGAAATGACGGAAGGTTCAAAACGATGAAATATTTCCTGGACGCATGCATCTGAATCACGATCGACAATAATAAATCCAGCGTCAAAATGACTGTCTTTCCATTGTTTGATCAGCGGGAGACTGCTGCGAATCAATTTCGTTCGGCACCCCAGGCTTTGGACAAAAAAGCGAACCTGCGGGAATTCCTTTTTTAAAAATATGTCGTAAAACCGTTTATCGGACGGCCCTTCGACTCCTATGCCGATTCTCATGGAATGCCCCCCAATGTGCCCTGAATCCACAATTCACCTAATGTAAAATGTTTCCTAAAAGTATCAATTTCTTCTACATTTGATGATTTCCGTATTTTAGTAATCCCGTCAACTTTATCGGTTAATAGGACTTCTTCCGGATTCAGGTGATCCAAGAAAGAAGGGTTGTGGGTGGTGATTAAGAATTGACATGATTCGGATGCATCGCGAAATATGTTGACAAGATGTTCAGCTAAATGGGGATGCAATCCATTTTCCGGTTCTTCGATGGCGACAAAAGAGGATTTCTGAGACACCCAATTGGCAATCACTAACAATGCAAGCAACCGAATCGTGCCATCCGAGGCAGAATAAGGATTAATAGCTCCGCGTATTTTTTCTTCTTTGATTTGATACGCCCATTTACTTTCGAATTGTAATTTAACAGATCGGATTTCACTAAATCCAGGAACAACACCTTTTAATCCATTAACAATGGATTCCAGGTTTAATCCTTTTTGGCCTTTTTCAAGATTATGCAAAATGACAGAGAGATTTTCCCCCGCTTTACCCAACTCGGTTTCTGGGGCTTCACGATAACTCTGACGTGCGATATTAGGATTAATATTAAAAAAACGCCAGCTGCGAATTTCTTCTAAGAAAAACAGACACGGGATAGCGACAAACCCACCGGCCCCGACAGCCAGACGCATTGATTCTCCTGGGGGAATTGGAAGACTTATACTTTTCGAACCATTACCATCGATAATATCGGTAATTTCTATTTGTTTATCGCTTCGACTCAAAGTGAATTGTTTCTTATTCCCATCTACAGTAAGAGTCACGGAAAAAAATTCGGAAACAATCTTAGGAGTTTCAGTATCGCTTCGTAAATCGATGGAGAAACAATAGGAAAAATCTTCCCCTTTCACTTGAACAGTTTTCATTTTAAAAGAAAAAGGTTTATGTAATTTTAATTTGAAACAGGTGTATTTCGGTTTTTTTCGCTCCCGAAATATTTTATTACATACCTCTGCATGCCCCCCCAAGTCGTTTACCGCGTATTCGACATTTTGAAGAACAGCATTTTGGATAAACTGCAACGCGTGAACCAAATTAGTTTTCCCGGAAGCATTTGCACCAACCAGGAAATTAAATCGTCCGAGGTGAATTATATCTGCGGGATAACCGAAGCTTTTAAATCCCTCGATTTCTAATTCGGTAATCATGAGAATTCACCTTTGAATCACAATTAAAATTTCCCGGTATTTATTCGTTCACTCGCTTAGGTACAAACGGAGGTTTTTTTATTTCAATCGGCGTTTTTTTACCGCGGATTTCGATGGTGAGTGCTCCGCCGGGTTGCCAGTCGTTTTTCACAAGCGCCAACCCGATTCCCAGTTTCAAAAGAGGCGAGTACCCTCCACTGGTCGATTCTCCAATCTCAATTTCACCATCGAATAACCGGCAATGCTCTCGTGGAATTCCCCGCTCGGTAAGTTGAAAACCGATCCGGCGTCTTTTAACTCCTCTTTCCAATTCACTCTGCAATGCCTTCTTCCCGATGAAGTCATTTTTATCGAAATGGACGACCCTTTTCAATCCCGCCTCGAGTGGGGATATGGTTTCGCTCAACTCGTGTCCATAAAGCGGATATCCCATTTCCAGACGTAAAATGTCTCTTGCACCCAACCCACAGGGACTCGCACCGAGTTCGCAGGCTCTCTTCCAAAACGCCACGATACGATCGTTGGGAGCGATTACCTCGAAACCATTCTCGCCAGTATAACCCGTCCGGGAGAAAATAATCCCTTCCTCGATCTCTCTCGCATGGTAGTAATCCAATTGGGATAATTCCATCGAGAAAATATCCCTGGAGATTTTCTCGGATTCCGGTCCCTGGATGGCAATCATCCCCGTTTCACACGTTCGATCGTGAATGATATCTTTTCCCCGTAGATTATCCCGAAACCACGACAGTAACTTTTCACGATTGGATGCGTTGACTACGACAAAAAAAACGTCCGGTTTTAAGTAGGTCACTAAAATATCGTCTTTAATCCCCCCTTCGGGATTACAGACGACTGTATATCGAACCTGCCCAGGCACCATATCTTCAATTCGGGAAGCGATCAGGCGGCTGAAACCTTGTGAGGCTCCGGGACCTGAAAGAAAAAACCGACCCATATGACTCACATCGAAAATACCGGCCGATTCGCGTACGCTGTGGTGCTCCTTGGGAATCGATTCATACTGAACCGGCATGGCCCATCCGGCATATTCCACCATGCGCGCATGCAACGACTGATGTTCTTGAAACAACGGTGTATGTTGTGTCATCGCTTAAACTCAACTGATAATGGTTAATTGGAAAAGAATGGAAAAAAAATAGTGTATCATGAAACAGCCAGTAGAGCCACGGACTCAGCCATTCTTTTTCCAGTGAAATTTATAATACCCTCATTGTATGGAACATTATTTCTCTGTCATTTTGACAGTAATGGCTCTCTAATCCACGATTCCAGAAATAGGAATAGGATATAAGTACCTGAAAATCAAATGAATAGGAAATTAAATTTTATGATACAATAGGTATATAAATTGCTATATTATGAAATATGGATCGGGATAATCCATATCGGAAAGAAGGTGATAATCGTGCCCGATCTGCAAAACTTTTTCTTTCGCCCTACTCATAGTTTTGAGGAGTTTCTACCAACCCTGCAGGCGATCTTCGTTATTCTTGTAGGGATAGTCGTTGTTTGGGGATTTTTTTATTTTTCCCGCGTGTGGAAAAACCAGAATCTTTCCTGGAAACGGTTCCTGGTGCAAGCTCGCCATTACTCGATGAATCGCCAGGAAATCTCCATGCTTCGGAAATTGGCCATCTCGGCCAATCTGGCAAATCCCAGCCAAATACTGACCCGCCAGGATCAGTTCGAACGGATCGCCCGAGTGATAGAGAAACACGGTCGCCGTTATGAAAAACGCTTAATACGTTCC
>CAZFOX010000489.1:0-4695 GCA_964520565.1 uncultured bacterium
GGGGGGTGTTGATGGATAGTGCGCGGCATTTTCTGGAGAAAGAATTCATCCTGCGTTATATCGATCTCCTGGCCTATCACAAACTAAACCGCCTCCATCTGCATTTAACCGACGATCAGGGATGGCGGATTGAGATCAAGAAATATCCCGAACTGACCAAGACCGGTGCGTATCGCGGAAAGGGAGAGACGCATTACGGAGGCTTTTATAGCCAAGATGAATTGAAGGAGATTGTGGACTACGCCGAGAAGCGATTTGTTACCGTGATTCCCGAAGTGGAAATGCCGGGGCATGCCAGCGCCGCCATCGCCAGTTATCCCCATTTATCGTGCCGGGGTACACAGATCCCCGTGGAAACGAATTGGGGAATTTTCGAGGAAGTGTTTTGTCCGGGGAAGGAGAGTACGTTTGAGTTTCTGGAAGGAGTCCTCGAAGAGGTCGTGGAAATATTCCCGGCGGAGTTTATTCATATAGGGGGAGACGAAGCGCCGCGTGCCCGTTGGAAGGAATGCACTCACTGCCAGCAACGGATGAAAGATGAGGGATTTGAAAAGGAAGATGAATTGCAGGGATATCTGATCGAACGGATCGCCCGCTTTCTATCGGGTAAAAACCGGCGGTTGATCGGCTGGGATGAAGTCTTGGAAGTGGGTGGGTTACCCGCATCCACCGTCGTGCAGTCCTGGCGGGGAATGGAAGGCGCATTGAACGCCGCCCGGCAGGGGCACGACGTTATTTCATCGCCCTGTCAATTCGTATATTTCGATTATCCCCAAGACGAAGAACAGATGAAGAGCAAGCCGGATTGGATGCAAATCACCACTCTGGAAAAGGTTTATCAGTTCCGACCCACTCCGCCCGAGCTCACGCAGGAGGAAGCGCAACTTGTTAAGGGCGCGGAATGCACGATGTGGTCGGAACACGCTCCCCAGGAAACGATCGATGCGATGTTGTTCCCCCGGATGTGCGCGTTCAGCGAAACGATCTGGTCGCCGACGAATCGCCTGAATTGGGAGGATTTTCAAATTCGCCTGGAAAAGCACAACGAAAGAATGAAACGGTTGGGAATTGCATATTACCGGCGATAAGGGATAGGGAATGGAAGTTGGTGCGCGGGCGCCTCCGCTTGCAGACCAGGGAAGAGAATAGCGGTTAGGTTTGGTTTCGCAGGGGTTTGATGGGCAGGAAAGCTCTGATCTTCCCACAAATTGCGTTATTCGTATTTTTAATGGGCGGCGCTGTTGCGCAGGCCGGGGCCGACGCGGATGATGTCGCCCTCGCTGACCAGGCCGTTGCTGGCATCGTAACGGTTCTCTCCAAACGACCATTGCAATTTCTTATCCGGCCCCACCGAGTAGATGATATAATTCGACCGGCCTTCGAATTCGCCATAATTGAAGGGCGCATTCGAGCCGAAGTAGACATAGCACTGATACCAGCCGATATTCTCATCCTTGGGGGGAATAAAGGGATCGCTGGGAATACGGCTCATATAAGCGATGGGAGTAGTTAGAACGCCGATCCCCGTGATGGTCTGTTTTACGCCGTTCAGGGTAACCGTATTACGCGGCGGGGCGATTAGTGCGGTACCGGTATCCACGGGATATGCGTTTTCATCCAGTTTATAAGCGGATAAGGCATCCTCGATCGCGCGCTGTTCCGAATAAACGCGCGCGACCAGAGCGCGGATTCGCGCATTCAAAAAGTTGGGTACGGCAATCGCCGCCAGAATTCCGATAATCGCAACCACGATTAACAATTCAATTAACGTAAAACCGTTTCGGCGCCACACGATTTCGATTCAATCCTCGTCCTTCACAACAGATTCTCATTCCTCCATGCATCCTAAACCCATTTTATTAGGGATCGTAAATAATTATAATCCATGCGTACTTATCCAGAATTCCTTCACAATTTATTTAAGGATTAATCGCATGTTCTCATTCCATCGCCTCGGTTCCTTTATCCTCATTATACTACTCATCGCGCCGGCAGTATTCTCCGATTCGTATCGAGCCGCCATTCTGGACGAAGCCCGTCTGCCGGTTGAAGGATATGCGACTCCAGTATCAACCTTTCTGGAAGCATTGCCCCAGGAAGGAGTTGAAGTAAACGCTCTTCATGCGGATTCGTTATCCGATCCGGAGCAATTCAATCATACGAAATTCGATCTTCTAGTGGTTCCCACCGGAGCGTCGTTTCCTTTAAGCGCCAAGGGAACCCTCATTGCCTTTTTACGAAACGGAGGCGATCTGCTCTGCACGGGAGGCTATGCTTTCGATTTTCTATACGTTCAAGAAAATAGCGAATGGATTTCTTATAAGAAATACTGGGCTCAACAACAGGAAGAAGCGCGCGATCCCCAGAAACATCAGGTCCAAAACGGTGGTTTCGAAGCGGGAACGACCGGATGGACGACCTTAAATCCATCCCGATGTACTGTCGTCGAAACCGAAGCACTGGAAGGAAAGCATTGCGCTCAGGTTGTCAACACCGCCACGGAAACGGGCGCTCGCTGGGAAAAAGAATTATCCGTACAGCCCGGCGAGACATATCTGATCGGCGCGCATGCCCGTACGGAGGACATTCAGGGATCGGGTTATGGCTACCTGGCCGTTTATCAATACGACAGCCGCGGAAACCTGCTCCGCTTTATCGATTTTATTCAACTATGGAAAACACAAAATTGGAAACGCTACGAAACGCTATTGCCGATCGATCGGCAGGCTGCCAGGGTGATGTTTTACGGCGGCCTCTTTCAGGCGGCTGGAACGCTATGGTTCGACACCGTGACCTGCGCACCCGTGCCCAAGGAAGAGAGAATCAACGCCCATTACGGAAATCCCCAGGATGGATTGCAGGTAGATGCCGAGCAATTGACGCTTTTTAGTCCCGATCAACCCATCGCGGGTGAATCGTTGCGAGTCAACGATTCCCGAATGGTGGATTGGCGTTCGCCTGGAAGAGTCGATGGATTCGAAGCGACATCACAGTTACGGTATAACGCCCGCTGGATACCCTGGCTGTTCGTTCAGGACGAACGAGGACTGGATTCGGGCGTGGCAGGCGCCATTATCGATCATTACCGCGGCCCCTTTGCGAAATCCCGATGGGCAATCTTCGGCGTGACAAATCGCGATGTTTTCGCAGGCGAGACCGGACAGGACCTCTTGAAAGCTACCATCCGAAAATTGCGCGGGAATATATCCTTCCACACTCTAACAACGGAGTATCCTCTCTATCGCCGGGGAGAAACAGTCACGATTCAGCCGACTCTGCAAAACCTCGCCGATGAGACCATCCCGGTCTCTCTACAAGTGCAATGCCTGAATCCGGAATCGAAGAAAGAACGAACGGTACTCTATTCGCAAACCCAATCGCTTTCGCTCTCCGCCAATTCCATCCAGACGCTGAAAATTCCCTGGACGATTCCCCAAAACGCGCCCGGATTCGTTCTGTTAAACATGCTGGCAAAAGAAAGCAATGGTTTGGAAAGCCGGATGGAATCGGGTATCTGTATCGCGGACGACTCAATAATGCGGAAGGGGCAATCGATTCGGTACAAGGATAATGCATTCGAACTGCAATCGCCCAAGGGGGAGACTCGCCGCGTGTGCTTGTGGGGAACGGATACGTATGGAAACATGTTTTCTTCTCCCTCTCATTCGCCCTGGACGTGGTACCGGGATTTGCAGATGATGCAGGATTACGGTTTGCATCTCTATGAAAACCTGCAATTTATTCCGAAAAACCATCAATACTCTGAACTCCAGTGGCGTCAGATGGAAGCCATTATCCAGTTGTCGCAGCATTTTGGATTGCCGTATATGGCGGGTTTACTGATCGGTCAGGATGTCGTTGTCGACGACGCCATCCTCGAACAACAGGCGGAGATGTGCCGCCAGTTCGCTGCGCGTTTTTCCCACGTTCCCGGACTCATCTACTATCTGAACGGCGATTTTCAATTGCGGCTCAAAGACAGCGTGGATATTCGGCGGTTGTGGAACGATTTCCTTCGCCAACGCTATGCAAACGACGAAACGCTTCGAAAAGCCTGGCCGCCGAATTCCGTGGAAGGGCGTCTCGGAGAAATTCCGGTGCGCGATTATTACGCACAAAACTGGTTCGATGTCAAAGCGCGCGACCTGAATTTATTCCGCATCGAATTGATGAATCGGTGGATCGGCGCACTCTGCAAAGCCATCCGGCAAGAAGACACCGAACACCCGATTACCAGCGAGTATTACCAACGTCCCTATAGTGGCATCGACCTTCGGCTAAGCCTGGGGGATATGGACGCGGCCAATTTCGGGTATTTCGACCGCCCGCTGGTTGATACCGCCCGCCTGATGGCGACGATCAAATGGAACGATATGAGGTTCTATGGAAAAACGGTCAACATTGGGGAATTCGGAGTTAAAACACACGATGCCTGGAAAGAAGAACGTGGAGGAACTCACTATCACATTCACCGCACGCCCGCTCAACAACTGCGACTCTTCTGGTGGGTTGCGCATACGGCGCTGTCCCTGGGCGTCACCAAGATTCAGAACTGGTGCTGGGGCGACGATCCCGATTCCATCTTCCCCTGGGGGATCGCCTGGAACAATCCGGCGCGTCCCAAACCGGCGGCTCAACTCTACCGGAATCTTCGATTTTTGGCGGAACAGATACAGCCCCAGTATTCACCCGCCG
>CAZFOX010000490.1:0-4685 GCA_964520565.1 uncultured bacterium
CAAACTAACAAAAACGCGGCAAATCAATCTGGATTTTTTTGTAGAGCTGTACGTGCTAGGAGGCGAATATTGGGGGAATCATACAGAAGACCTGGAAATCCATCAGCTGGGCGAATATGGAGTGATCGAATATTCGGATGGTCAATTTTTAATCAAGACCTGGCATGATTACCGTTCGGTCATCGAGTCGCATAAAAGTGGAACCACGGAAGATTACCTGAACGTGGCGACGGAGCGATACAACCAAGCCAGCGAATATCATCGTTGTATTATCGGCCTATCCGGCGGTTTCGATTCTCGTCTCGTTCTATCGATGTTTATAAATCGAAATCTGCGCGATTCGATTTGTTTCACATTTCAGGCCGGGCATGGAAAGCGTGAAATGCGCCTATCGAGGAAATTGGCGAATATTCACCAATTACCCTTTCATTATATACAATTCGATTATTCCGATTTGCCTTCCATGGAGGAATTGAATGCGGAATCCAAGCGTATTGGGTGGGAGTACAGGCCTTATACAACCGCCGTCACACAAGCGATCCAATCCAAATGCCAATTTATGTATACTCCGAACTTAGCCCTTCAGCCCAGTGGAACCTGTGGGGATGTCGGTACCGCTCGATACGCCGGAGCGCGTCCTACAGTGCAAGCGCTCCTGAATTGGCGGATTAACCGGAAGGCCCTTAGTGCCGATTATCAAGATGAATTTGTGCGAAAGAAACACGAATTTCTGTCGCATCGTTTCGGAGATTTTAAGGACGATATCGCCGATTCGTATTTCTTCTTTGAAAATTCTCAATCGACCAAATTTTCTTATACCGTTTATCAGCATCGAAAACTCGATGTGTTTCCCGTGTTGGTTTCAACGGAGTTTATGAATTTATGTTTTTCTATGCCGGTGGAGCAACGATTTCGAGAAGTCAATGGATCGCCGCATCATTTACTTATGACAGCCTTTACGAAAGGTCGCTATCCGGCGATTGGATTTGACAAGCACCCCCATTGGGATTCCAGCCCGTGGGTTAAAACGATGTATCGGATTGACGATATCCGCAAACGCTCTCTGCGGAAGTTTTTCCATCGTGCCGATTATTTCACCAACTTACGAATCCGGTATATGGAAGATCATCGGGATTGGATCACCTCGGCCATACAGAGGCATCAAAATACCGAGTTCATGACCCGGATTAACACGCAGTGGATCAAAGACTGTCTCGACAATAAAAATGAGATGGTTAATCATTATAAAGAGTTGACGCTGCTTGTTCCGATATTGATCTATCTTTATGAATCCTGATGGGTAATGTCTGCGATGGTTTTCTGGGCAGGCGAATGCTGTTTTTTCTGTCAATCGTGTATTTACCGTTTCCTTCTTAAGGTACTATATCCGTTGCGTTTACGACGTGAATTTTTTTTCCAGTATTTCTTTTCAGCAAAGCCATTTTACCTATTAATATAATGTCCTTTTGATCAATGTGGTTTGTATTTTGAGTTTTCTGGTATACCCTTAACTGAGAATGGTTTTCGTGCTAATTTCAACTGTTTCTAAACCATAGGAAAAGTGAAATATCTAACCAAAGGTAGTTGAAATTCTGGTATTTGTAATTTCTTTTAAGGCCACAAAAGTAGTCTGAGAGATAAACTCGCAGAATCGCCTTGAAAGAATCTTGCTGATTTTATTGGACAATTGAAAACCATACACCACTATTAACCGTGGATTTTGAATTGACCTATCCAGAGTGAACAAGCGTATGAATATCCATTTGGCAATCGATCGTTCCGGAGAGAATTATCGTGAAAGAATATATTAATTTCATTCGTCAGGAGATCGGCGGAATCAATACGACGCTCATATCCATGTCAGTAGCGGGCGGAGTGGCGAATGGATTGGCTGTGTCGATAGCATTACAGACAGCGGGGAATCTGAATACGGGGAATCTTCAATTCCGTGAATTTTTACTATTTAGCCTTTGCACGGCGGCTTTTTGGACCTGTAAGCGATGGGTGATGGACGAAAGTACAACGATCGTGGAATCGGTGATTCGCGATATTCGTTTTCGAATCATGAAGAAATTGCATTCGGCTCAGTTAATCCATTTTGAATCGATGGAGCGAGGACGGATTCTTTCCACCTTATCGACCGATACCATGACCATATCCAACTCGTCGAATTTAATCATCAATGCCGCCTCGTCGGCGGTTATGTTGGTATTTGTTGTATGTTATATTGCGTATTTATCTAAAATGGCGTTGTTGATTACGCTCGGGATCACCTTAGCCACCACGATCTTCTATTTGCGCAGCGTCCAGGATGTGGAACAGAAATTGAGACGCGCCACGCATCAAGAGAATACATTTTATGAGAATATCACCGGATTGCTGTATGGTTTCAAGGAACTGAAACTGAACCGGCGAAAGTCGGAGAGTTTTTTTCAGGTGGAGATGGGAGAAACTCTTTCCGAATCGACGGAATTGCGGATCAGTTCCGGCAAGCAGTTAAATGTGATCTACATGATCGGTCAAACCTTTCTATTCGTTGCCATCGGTGGCGTGCTTTTTATTTTACCCCAGTTTTCGCCTAATGAGATTCAGCAGGTCGTTCCATTGATTGCCGTCATTCTTTTTGCGATTGGTCCGCTGGGGGATGTATTGATCTCCATGTCTTCGTCGGCTCGTGCTGAAGCGGCCATTCGGAACATTCGCCAATTGGAACAGGATATTGATAAAGAATGCGCTCAACCCGACGTTATCGAGATATCCGAGAATGAATCCGGAGTATTTTCCGATTGGAAAGAATTAAATCTGGACGGCGCTACGTTTCACTATCCGATTAACGAGGGCCGACCTTCCTTCTGTCTGCAACCGATCGATCTCACTTTTCGTCGGGGAGAAGTAGTTTTTATCGTGGGGGGAAATGGATCGGGAAAATCGACCTTTCTCAAAATGATGACGGGCTTATATATCCCGGATGCCGGAGAAATCCGTGTCGATCAAATCCCCATTACCAATCTCAACCGTGCCGTATACCGGGAACTATTCTCCACTATTTTTAGTGATTATTATCTATTCAGGCGCTTGATGGACGCTCCGGATCCCGATCCCGGTTTCGTAAGCGATCTGCTCCGCCGAATGGATCTGGAAGGGAGAACGGATATTCGGAATAAAACCATAACTAACCGAGATCTTTCGACCGGTCAACGAAAACGGCTTGCTTTGATTGCTGCCGCCCTGGAAGAAAAACCGATTCTCGTCTTGGATGAATGGGCGGCGGATCAGGATCCCATCTTCCGGCGGTTTTTTTACGAGACGTTATTACCCGATTTGAAAAATATGGGAAGAACAATTATCGCTGCAACCCATGACGATCATTATTTCCATGTGGCGGATCGCGTTCTCAAAATGGAATACGGCGTGTTTATGCCGGGGGATCAACATCAAAGCGCTTTTAGCGAGGTATAGTCCTTACTGCCGCGATAGATACCGGTTGAAAGGAATGGTTTTCGATGGGAATTATGAGGTGATTTATGCCGTTATCGAGTGGGATAAATAAGGTTTTTCAGAATATAAGGACGAACTGGAAGAGGTCCAGGCGGAAGATTCAGACTTATCTTCTTCTATTCACATTTCTGTTGCTTTTTCTGATCGTCTATTTTTTCCACTATATTTTTATCAGTATCTATCCGGGAGAAGCGGGAGTTTTGTGGCGTCGTTTTTCCGGGACCGAGATGAACCGTCTTTACGAAGAAGGATTTCATATCATTTTCCCCTGGAACAAGATGTATGTTTACAACACGCGGATCCAAAATACCTCGTTTATATTCGAAGCGCTTTCCAAGGATGGTTTGCCGATCATTTTTGAATTATCTGTACGTTACTATCCTAATCGTGACAAACTGCCTCAGTTACACCGGATTGTCGGCCCGAATTATGCAGAAAAAATTGTGGAGCCTGAGGTTCAAGCCCACCTGCGTAAAGTGGTTGCCAATTACATACCGGAAGAGATATACACGTCGGAAGGATATCTATTACAGATCATCATGCAGGGTGCATTGGGCGCCCTGGCTGAGCGGCATATAATTCTGGACGATCTTCTGATCCGCCGGATGACGCTTCCCAGCCGTATACGAAATGCCATCGAGAGCAAACTCGCGCAGGAACAGGTTTCGCTAGAATATGAATTCCGACTGGAGAGGGAAACCAAGGAAGCCCAGCGGAAGAAGATCGAGGCGGGGGGAATCCGCGATTTTCAGGAGTTGGTTAAAGAGGGGAATTATTTTGATAAATACCTTCTTTTCAAGGGAATCGAAGCCACTTTGGAATTATCGCGTTCTCCCAATGCAAAAGTCGTCCTTATAGGTGGAGGCCAGAACGGATTGCCTTTGATTATGAATATGGATTCGGTTCAAAGTGTCGGCCTGACGTCGAGTGCCAGCAGTGAAGTGGATCCCATAAGGGCATTTTTGAACGTTCCAACGGAAGGAATTACGCCGAATGATGCAACGGAGACTATTCCTTTTTCCAAACCTTTGCCCAGCATTCCTTCTAATAAAAACGCTCCAATTCAATCGGCGACTCCCGAATCTGGCCAATCATCCAGTTACTTGTTTCGCGGGACCGAAGAAAAACGTTTCGCCCATCAAAGCGATTCGCTTCCCGATTTTTCTGAAATCGTACATTTTGAGAAC
>CAZFOX010000491.1:0-4679 GCA_964520565.1 uncultured bacterium
ATTCCGCTGACGCTGACAATCTGCGAACCGGAAGGAATTTCGCCGTCATCGCGTTTCCACTCATTGTCCGTAAAATAATTCCCTTCCTTCACAACGACGAAGAAGGGAGGATGCGCACGCGTCGAAATACTCCTCGACAATCGCGGCCAATACGCTCCCGCCCACCACTGGGACGTGGAAATTCCATAGTCGTAAATACCCAGAAATTTTCCAATCGCGTTCCATTTGCAATCTTCTTCCGAAAAGAGGTCGGCATGTCCCGATGCACCGATCACAGCAAAGTAGGCTACGGCAACAAGGTAGAATTCCTCGTTGCTTTCCGCCTCTTCGGCAAATTTTACATATTGTGGTTTCAACGTCTCGTAACTCGGAACGCCTTTCTGTTTTTCATTAAGTTCCACAAAGGGGCTGTATTCGCGAACCCAATGGGCCATATATTCAATATCCTGCCTGCGATCCTGAGCCGTTAGTTTCGGCGGCGTGGAACAACCGGAAAGAAACGACAAAAAAAGCGGGAGAAGAAAGAGAATGAAAGCAATCAATTTTGGAAAAATAGGACGGCTGGGAATCCGGTAAAAACAAATCGCACAACAGATAGCCACGATTACGTTCATGATCACCGCCCCTCGATGAACAAAACCCACGGTAGGGCGGAAATAGAAAACAACCAACATCAGGCTGGCGAGTACAAACACCAAACTTACAACCGTCAATCGCCAAGAGTGCCAGTTCAACTGTTCTCGGATTTTCGAGGAGTTCATCAGATTAACTCTCATCTAAAATCGTCCATCCCTACTCGCCCCGCAACGCGATCAGCGGATCGACCTTGGCCGCCCGCCGCGCGGGGATATAACAAGCGAGCAGCGAAACCACAACAAGAAAAACCGACACATTGATAAAGGTAAACGGATCGGTGGCACTGATCCCGTAGAGTTGACTGGATAGAATGCGGGTCACCAACAACGAACCCACCAGGCCAATGGCAACACCGATCAGAGTCAGCCAAAAACCCTGTTTCACCACCAACGTCACCACGTCTCCCACCTGCGCGCCGATAGCGATGCGCACACCGATTTCATGCGTCCGCTGGCTGGTAGAATAGGCCATGATCCCGTAAATACCCAGCGAGGAAAGAACCAATGCAACCACCGAAAACAGACTCATCAGAGTCATGCCGAACCGCTCCATGACCACCGAATCGGCGATCAGTTCATCCATGGTCATCATTCGATTAACCGGCATATCGGGATCGAGTTCGTGCACTTGTTGCCGGATCGGAACCGCGAAGGGATGTGGATCCCCCGGCGTCCGCATGGCAAAGCAGATATGCCGAGCCGGACGATGAAGGTACGTTGTATAAATTTCCGGAGAATATTCACTCTTCAATCCGAATTGTTTTATATTGCCGACAATTCCGATCACTTCATACGACTTATCGCCCCACTCGGGAAGACGTATAAATTGCCCGATCGCATCCCCTTCGAATTCCTGTGCCAGTAAATCATTAATCACAATCTTGGAACAATCTTCATTTTCATCGTAAAGGGTAAAATCGCGTCCCTTTAGGAGAGGAATTCCCATCACGCGGAAATAATCGGCATTCACGGCACGTGTCTGAGCGAATCGGCGTTCTTCGGCGGCAATCGGCGGTTTTCCCATAGTCTCGTATGGCGTCCCCTCCCACCAGGTCATGGGAATCACACTGGTTACAGCCAGGCCTTTATGGCCCGGAATACTCTCAACGCGCTGCACGACATCCCGATAAAAAACCCGTTTCTGTCCCGGTTCTTCATATTTGGCGTCGGGAAGGAATAGATGGCAGGTCATCAACCGGCCGGTATCGAAACCGGGCTTCACATGCTGCAAATGCACAAAACTATTGACCATCAGTCCCGCGCCGATCAACAGGATCAACGAGAGGGCGATCTCGCCGACGACCAACGTGCGTAATGCGCGATGGCCGCTGGAATGCAGACCCGAACTCCGGCCTCCCTCGTTCAACGTACTCCGCAGATCGGTACGCGAAACCTGAAGCGCAGGTGCGAGACCGAAGAGAATTCCCGCCATGACACAAATAGCAATGGTGAAAAGTACAACGGTTTTATCCAATCCCGCCCGCAACAAAAATGGAGCCAGTTCGGACGGCAGCATCGAGCCGATAGCATCGATTCCCCATAGGGTGATCAACAGACCTGCCGCACCTCCCACCAGTGACAACAACACGCTCTCAGTGAGAACCTGGCGAATGATTCGCACACGGCTGGCGCCCAGCGCCGACCGGATGGCGATTTCTTTCTGGCGGCTACTGGCACGCGCCAGAAGTAAACTGGCCACGATGGAACAGGATATCAATAAGACGAAACCGACCACTCCATGCAGGACGATAAACGTCTGTTTCATGAACCGCATGAGGCGATCCGTAATCGGCTCGAGGCGAAAACCCCATTTGGCATTGCTATCGGGATAAGCCGCGGCCAGGTTTTGAGCGAGAGTATCCAGTTCGGCCTGCGCCTGGCGGAGCGAAATATCTTCTTTCACAAAGGTGATACACTGATAGTAGCGAGCGTTTCGGTCTTTCTGGATATCGTCTTCCGCAAACGGAACCCAGAGTCTTGCTTCTCCTTCCAAGAATCCCATTTCTTTGGGAAGAATACCGATCACCGTATAGGGAACGTTGTCCATGTTAACGGTTTCTCCCAGAATCTCCCGGTCTCCTCCAAATCGATCCATCCAAAAACCCTGACTCAACACGACAACATGGTTTTTTCCCGATTGGTCTTCATCGGGAAGAAATCCCCGGCCGAACTGCGGCTCGAAACCGCTGATTTTGAAAATCTCGGGAGAGAACACATACGCTGGCACTCGCTCGGGCTCCCCTTTGCCTCCCACGAAATTGAAGTAATTCACCGTCACGAGGGAGATTGCTTCGAGCGACGTGCACTGTTCTCTGATGTCCAGAAAATTCGGCCCGGAAATCGCGTCGTTATCGCTGCCCCGTTCTTCATGCACCTGATAGAGGCGCATGAATCGATCCATATTCGGAAATGGAAACGGGCTGAAGAGAATCGAACTGACCAGACTGAAAATCGATGAATTCGCCCCAATGCCGATGGCCAGCGCCAATATGGCCAGCAGGGTTACCCCCCGGTTTTTCACCAGCATTCGGATTCCGAAACGAATATCCTGTAGAATTGTTAACATCATTCGACTCCCCTGCGATTAACGGGTGGCTATCGCCGCAGCCCGTTCATCGGAATTGGAATCCATCGTTGATTCATCCTGAACGATCTGGCCGTCGAACAGATGAACGCTGCGGTCGGCGTGCAGCGCGTATCGCGGATCGTGCGTCACCATACAGATGGTCGCCCCTTCGCGATGCAGATCGCGCAGCAGTTCCATTACCGCCTCGCCGTTGTGCGAATCCAGATTTCCGGTCGGTTCGTCCGCCAGCAGAATCGAGGGATTGCCTGCCACCGCGCGCGCCACCGCCACGCGTTGCTGCTGGCCGCCGGAGAGTTGCGCGGGATAATGCTTCATGCGGTGCGACATGCCCACTTTTTCCAGAGCTTCCATACTGCGCTTTTTCCGTTCTGCCGTGGTCAGCCCGCGATAGGTCAACGGCAGTTCGACGTTTTCGTAAACCGTCAAATCGCCGATCAGGTTAAAACTCTGGAAGATAAATCCGATTTCCCGGTTGCGTATGCGGGCGCGATGCCCATGCGAGAGGTCGGAAACATTGGTATCGTTAAGGATATACGTTCCATCGGTCGGGCTATCCAATAAACCCATAATGGATAGCAACGTCGATTTGCCGCAACCAGACGGTCCGGCGATGGCCACGTAATCGCCCTTATTGATCGTCAGATGAATGCCGGTCAATGCGTGCGTTTCCACCTCTTCGGTGACAAACACTTTCCGAATCCCGGTCATCTGGATCAATCCTGTTTTTTCATTCATTGCGATTCTCCTGTATGATCTTCTAAAATGCCCCGTTTTATCGCAACCGGACTTTATCGAACTTATCCCATTCGCTCATGTCAGTCAGAATCACCCTGTCCCCTTCCTGAAGACCCTCGAGAATTTCAATGAGATGAACCGAACTGCGCCCCAGATGAACGCGGATTCGTTCCGCTTCCGAGCCATCGGCGTTCAATTTGAACAGACTGATCGTGGTGTTGGATTTGCTAAATCCCGTTCGCCCGGCGTATACAATGTTCTCTAACTTTTCAATCAGGATATTTCCATCCAGGGTCTGATCGGGGCGTGCGCCATCCGGCAGAGGATCGTCCAACTGTACATCCACATTCACGGTTCCTTCCTGAACCACCGGATCGATGCGAGTCACATGACCGTTCAAGACGGTACTGCGCAAATCGATCCGGGCGGTCAAATTGACTCTCACTTCGCGCGCTTCATTCTGGTCGATCCGCATAACGGCTTTCAACCGGGTAGGATCGCTGACCTTGGCGAGATTGGTGGAAGGCGCGACCTGATGGCCTTCTTCGACCAGTAACTGCTCCAATACTCCATCGAATCCCGCCTTCACATGGAGCCATTCAACCTGCTTGGCTTTCAAGGCATAAGCCGCACGAGCCTGTGCCTCCTGGGCGTGGGCCACTTCCAACTGGGTTTTTGACAAATTTCGTTGTACGCTGACTCGTTTTTCTTCGATAATTTTT
>CAZFOX010000492.1:0-4679 GCA_964520565.1 uncultured bacterium
AGATCCGTAATCAGATTGCCAAAACGATCGAGGTAGCGTACATGGCAATCGATGACATCCCGATCGATTCTAGGCGGTGGAATATACAAGCGGAGGTGATCGTGAATGCTATCTCCCATGCTGGAGATGGGGACGCCGTTGGCAAGATGCGCAGCGATCGGAGAAAAAATATCGCGGCCATGAAAGGTGTTGGCGATTTGATCGAGCCAATAGCGTTGGTTCGTGGCATGAACGATATGGGCGCCCGGTTTTTCGAGGATCGGTGTGAGCAGGCCATTGTCCGGGGCCACGAACCGGTGGCCGTCCAGTTCCGCGATGAGTATGCGCCGGCGGGTTCCCACACCGGGATCGACAACGCACAGATGGATGGTACCCACCGGGAAATATCCATAAGACCAAAAATTGAGAAAGGAAGCGGCGGGAATGGAGAAGGGAGGAAGTTCGTGAGCGATATCGACGATGCAAGCGGAGGGAGCGATCTGCAGGATAACGCCTTTCATAACGCCGACAAAACCGTTTTCGTTGCCAAAATCGGTCAGCAGGGTGATGACTGGTTGAGGGTTCATGGATGCTTTCTCCATCCGTTGGGCGAAGGAATTATCGTTCATCGATAAATGCACCGTGTTCGATCAGGCGGGGGCTTTCTCCCGCCGCGGGAAGGGTGATAACGATTTGGGCGCCTTCCCCGAGTTTGCTATGAGCCGTGAGAGAACCGTCGTGTTCGCGGACGATTCTTTCGACAATCATCAATCCCAATCCGGCTCCCTTGGGTTTTGTGGTGAAGTAGGGTTCGAAGATGTGAGGCAGGTCGTCTTCGGGAATGCCTTTGCCTGTATCGGAAAAGGCGAGTATGACTTTTTCCTTTTCACGGGTCATATTGATGACGATTTGTTTATCCAGAAGAGTGGAATTCGACTGGGATTGTGCGGCGATGGAGTCGATGGCGTTGCGTAGAATATTGATAACCGCCTGTTTCATCTGCCCTTCGTCCGCCTGAATGAAAGGCCAGTCGCCTTCTTCATGCAGGGAAACATCGATTCCATTTTCCCGGAATTCCGGCCCAAGCAATTTGAGGGTATCGGTAATGAGAGAATAGAGGCCGATGAGGCGTTTTTGGGGTTTCGAAGGCCGTACGGCGGCCAGGAAGGTTTCAATGACGCCGTTCAGCCGTTTGATTTCGCTGGAAAGAATCGACAGGGTTTCATCGGTGGTTTTATCGTTGACGCACTGTTTTTTTAGTTGTCGTTTGAGCAGCTGAAGGTGGATGGACATGGAGTTGAGCGGATTGCGGATTTCGTGCGACATCCCCGCCGTCAGAGTGGTTAACGCGGCCAGTTTTTCGGCTTCGCGCAGTTTTCGTTCCTGTTCGGTCTGATCGGTCACATCCATAAAGAGAAAAAGCGATCCCAGGCGTTGGCGGCGGCTTTCGAGGGGGATTGTATTGATTGTGAGGAAACGTTCTCCCCCGGGCAGTTTGAGGTGAAAATCCTTGGAAAGGATCGGTTTTTGGCTCTGAATGCAATCGCGGCATAAATCGAGAAGCAGAGGGGAATCGAGCAGGCGTTTCAGGGGTAAATCGGGGACTGTGGGACCATCGCCCAGGCCAAGAATGCTGCGTGCGGACTGATTGATATAGACCACATTCTCGTCCGAATCGATAACGATCATCCCTTCGATCATACTTTCGAAGATCAGGACCAGCAGATCGCGTTCCTGAGCGATCTCACGCATGTAATCGACAATCTGTTCCTTGTCGATCTTTTCCGCGCGATCCAGAATACGTTTTAAGAATCCATGTTTCATGGCGCCCGCCGGGTCGATGGAATCAACTCGATCTGAATAGGGATTGTATCTTTTATTTGGCTAGAATCCAGAATTTACAATCTAGAATTCAGAAATCAGGAGACAGAAATCAGGAATTGGGGGAGTGAATTGTTTTTTCTTTTTCCGGGAGGCTTCGATTCCGGGAGAGTGGGCTGCTAGGATGAAGGCATCCTATCCACAGAATGGATGAACATCATGCCGGAAACGTTGAATGCCGTTGTGGTTGGAGTCGGGGCGCTTGGGCAGCATCACGCGCGGATCTATGCATCGCACCCCAAGACGCGACTGATCGCGGTGGTCGATATCGAAGAAAAAGCCCGAAGCGAGCAGGCGTTGAAGTGGGGGTGCCGAGGTGTGACCCGCCTCGACGAGATCGATGAGCCTATCCATCTGGCCAGCGTCGTGGTTCCAACCATCGCTCATTATGCGATTGCAGCGCAGTTGATCAAGCGGGGCGTACCCGTGATGGTGGAAAAACCGATTGCCATGACGGTCGAGGAGGGGGATCGGCTGGTGCAATTGGCGGAAAACCACGGAGTCGCCTTGCAGGTGGGACATATCGAACGGTTCAATCCGGCGGTGATGGCATTGGGGCGTTATCTGAAGCGGCCATTGTTTATTGAATCGCATCGTTTGGGGCCGCCCACTCCGCGCGTCAAGGATGTGGGTGTCGTGTTGGATTTAATGATCCACGATCTGGATTTGATCATGTCGCTGGTCGAAAGCGAAGTGGAATTCATCGACGCGGTGGGCGTCCCTATCCTAACACCTCAGGAAGATATCGCCAATGCGCGGATCCGGTTTGGTTCCGGGTGTACCGCCAATGTTACCGTCAGCCGGGTGACGCCCGAGCGGCAGCGGAAAATCCGATTTTTCCAACAGGATACTTATATTTCCCTGGATTTTCTGAAACCGGAACTGCAAATCTATCGCAAAGTACAGGATCATAACGGCGCGATCCGTATCGACCATGAATGTCCTGGATTAAGCAAAGAGGAACCTCTGGCATCCGAACTCGGCGCGTTCATCGATTGTGTGGGAAATGGAACGCCACCCCTGGTTACAGGCCGAGATGGTGTGCGGGCGCTGGATCTGGCGGGGAAAATCACCGACCAGGTCAGCCGGATTTCGCAGAAGTTTTTCTCGGCGGAACAATCCGGCGGTTGATTTTTTATATCAATCCAGGATTCAAGCAGGGGAGAAGGCGTCTGGATGCGGCGCCTTCTCCCGAAACGTTCCCATCAATAATACAGACACCAATCCATAACCTGCGTTGCTCCTTCCGGGCCGTTTGGATCGAGAATGATCCCGTTCCCGGTTCGGAAGTAGTCCAGAGTGATGATGCCGCGTGTAGCGCCTTGAAAACCGATCTGCATGATTCCATCGCCGTCCACATTCGGCGGCCCCCAGCCGTTCCAGCCGCTGCCGGGCATATCGAGAAGAGCCGGTTCCTGGAAGTTCCGGTCGATGTAAAGTGTCCAAGGGGAATGATCGCCGAGAGCGCGTTCCGGATAATCGTCCCCTTCGAAAGCTTCCCCAAAGTTAACGGCCGGATATACTGCGACTTTTTCCTCGTACAGGATATAGTCGAGCGTACAGACGAATGTTAATACGTGAAAGTCCGTAAAGTCGACCTGGGCTTTGGGGAGATTGGGATTGGCGAAGTACCGGCTGCCGATGCTGGTTTGGTCGAAACTGCATAACCACGTACGTCCATTGGAGTAGGTATCAAGCGTGTTATCGGGCATATTCTTCAGAGGGTAGAACGAGGCCCGGTCTCCATGTTCGTCTGGATCGCCCGCATTCGGTCCGCCGATTTTATCCACTCGAATGCGCACTTCATAAGTAAACGACCATTTTTCCACCGTGGTTGGATCGTCGGGTTCTTTCCAGGATACATCGTGAGTGAGATAGATCGTATCGCTGATTTCACCCTGACGGGCAATGGTTACGGTACCGTCGGTGTTTTGGGTGACCGCGGTTCCCGTGCGGGGCGCGAGATAGATGAACCAGCCTTCCCCTTTGTAATCGTCAAAGGTGGAGACCAATTCCCAGGCTGGATTTCCCTGTCCGAAGGATGCCGGTGATATGAGTAGTCCTATTGAAAGAAAAAGCAGAAAAAGAAGCCCGAATCGTTTCATTATTTTTCTCCTCATTTCGATATGGGTTTTTATCCGACTATTAATATAAAGAAATGAGGAGAAAATTACCAGTGTGCTTTTAGTAAAGTCAATAAAGCATGAAGTCGGGGATGAGGGTTGATGGGAAAAACGGCTGCATGACCTGGATGAGTTTTTCGGCCAGGAGAGCATGGCTGGCGGGGGTGGGGTGGCGGCCATCGGTTGTGTTGGCGGGATCGAGCCAACCTGTGGTATCCACATAGTGAACCGCCCGGTCGCCCGCCGCCTGCCGATTGTCAACGGCGGCCTCAATGGCGTTGGCCTGGATTCCATTAAAAGGCCGTAGGCAGAGAATTTCCGCATGGGGATAATGGGAGCGGATGAGATCGAGATAAAACGCGTAATAGGCGGTCATAGTTTTCTCGGATGAATTGCCGTCGTTGGTTCCATAATTGACAACAACCAGATCGGCCTGCCAGGAATCGTTTTCCACGCCGCTGTATACATAGGCAAAGGTATTGCGCGATTCGGGGACGCCGCCGTTTCCGGCGGTCATAATGCCTTGGCCGGAAAGTGCAGAAAAACGCAGATCGGCATCGAAATGCATGGCGGCCAGGTAGGCGTAAGAAAGGGTAGCGTCGGATACCTGTGCCACGTTCTGGGAACCGTCATTCACATACACGGCGATGCCTTCGGTGATCGAATCGGCCAGTACTTCGATGCGTGGACCGGTGG
>CAZFOX010000493.1:0-4678 GCA_964520565.1 uncultured bacterium
AATTAATAGGATCCATCTTCAACCCTTCGAACAATGTCTGCGCCAATAACGTGGCTTTGGTGGTATCCTCCGCGCGGCGGCTGACTTCGATACCGTACGGAAATACCTTCACAATCGCCAACAACCCCAAACCCAGAATGGTCGAAGCGACAATGACTTCCAGCAGAGTAAACCCGCCCCGGGTCTCTTTTCCGCTTTGATTCTTATGGCGAAACTTGCCATTATTCATTGGATTCTCCCAGCCACTTTCCTGCTACTTGATAAATTCGTCGATCGGCCACGGTTTCATGATGGCGTAATCGTATACTCGCGTTTTCCCTGTCAGACGAACCACTTCGATGGTCTGAACTTTATAACGGGCTTTCGACTCCTCCGTCATTGGATCGGTCCAACTCATATTGGAATTGCTGAAATCGGACTGTAAACTTAGGTAATCCCCATGCTTCGATCCGATATCGAACGTTTCACCCGTTTTCGCTACATGGATCACCGGTTGATAGTAATTGTAGGTTGTTGTCTCTTCTTCCCCTTCAAAATAAACCTTGGCGATCGCTCCCCGTGCGTTAAACTCCACGTAAAATATCGCCGATTTCCCCCCCGTCCCCGGAACAACGCCATCCACATCCGCGATCATGATCCCATCGGGAAACACTTCCGGATCGGTCAGCTCGTACGCATTCGGCTCCTTCGCCCCTCCCGGAAGACAAAGCGCCTTCGAAGCAAATGGATATTCCTCACAATGTTTGCCTTCAATCCATATCTGCGCTATTTTAGTCCGCGTCCCGGATAACGAAGCCGGCTGCAATGTAAGACCGCTCAATTCGCCTGTATCGATAACCACCCGCCGGTTTTGCCGCATGGAAATGGCGCTCTGCCGGGCCTGCTTGAAATTGGCATTCAATATTTGAATGGCCGTATCTACACGGCTTTCCGACATCTGCGATACATAACTCATCGCTCCAAATCCAACCAAAATACCGATGATCCCGATGACTACCATCATCTCGACCATCGAGAATCCGGCCTGATACGACGTCCGCGGCATAGGTTTCTTCGGCTTAAGTCTCATCATTTCAGACCTTTACCCATAGTTCGGTATCCGACTCCATTACCCATCGGAATCCGTCGATGATACAATATCACGTTTTCTTCAAACTGGGGCGGATATTCAATCCGGCTCTCTTTTTCAATTCTCTCAAGGCAATTCTACGAGTTTATCTCTCTGAACGCTTGGAGAGCCTTGAAAAAATTTACTGAAACCCGAATCTCTTATCTTCGGTTAGAGCCTTTCCCTGCGTCTTTCCTGCTTCATAGCCATATAACGGCTTCATGAATCGCGTATAAAAATCAACCCGTCATTATATCCAACCAATACAATAGCTACAGGGTCGAACCGGCTCTCCAGTTCAATCTTTCCATTAACGCTCTCATTAACGATAACCCAGGGAGGTGATTGACTCTCCCCTTTTATTCTACCCAAAATATAAATTATACTTTTTCAATACCTTACGATAAACCAAATTCTCTATCGTTTACACTATATCATGCCATTCAAAAACCATCAAATCAATTGTAACGTTTTTTTAAGCGATTTAGAAAATTTTTGAAAGATTCTCTCTGCCCGTAAGATATAATATTTTTTACCCATTTTCCCCTTTGTACAGGCGGATTTATTTATTATTACAGACGAAACGGCAAAAAGTCATCCATGTAAATTCGATCCACAAGACTTCGTGGATCGATCCAAGTGACTGGAATAAGAACACGGAGTAGTGTGAGTTTCGTCTTCAAGACACTTTTTCAGCCTTGAAAGAATTTACTAAAACCTGATTTTCAAATACATTTGACTAGATTTATCGCCAAAGAACAACATCCGTGAATAAGGAGGAAAACATGTATCGGCTATCCATCGTAGCGGCGGCAATTCTGACTTTATCGGTATCGGGAGTATGTCAAATGGAAACTCCAGAAGGTTTTCTATTGAAAGATGGCGATGTCTTCGTCTTTCTCGGCGATAGTATCACCCAGGCAGGCGCTCAACCGGAGGGTTATGTCTCGCTCTTTCAACTGTTCTGCGATGTGAACGGCTATGAAATTAAAATCGTCAATGCGGGTATCGGCGGCCACAAATCCAACGACATGCTCGCCCGCCTCGAAAAAGACGTTCTCAGCCATAAACCCAACTGGGTCAGTATTTCCTGCGGCGTCAACGATGTATGGCACAGTTTCTCTCCCAATCTCACCGGAGTCCCACTTCCCGATTATCAAAAAAATATGACCGAAATCGTCGACCGTTGCCTCCAATCAGGCGCAAAAGTCATCCTATTGACGGCAACCCCCATCATGGAAAAAATCGACAGTCCGGAAAACCAGAAGTTAAAGGATTACAACGAGTTCCTGCGCCAGCTGGCCAAAGAGAAAAAAATCATCCTCTGCGATCTCAACCAGACCTTCACTCAATGGTATAAACAAAAGCTGAACGACGAAAACCTCATGACCACCGATGGAGTCCACATGAATCCACGTGGCAATCGCGTCATGGCCACCGAAATCGTCAAATCGCTCGGCGCCAAAGCCAACGAATTGGCCCAAGCCAAAAAACGCTGGGAACTGGTCAACAACATGAATAAATAACTCCCCCCGGGATGGCATGAATGCCAGGGGCAGGTCTCGCACCCCGTACCTGTCATTGCGAGCGAAGCGAAGCAATCTTCCCCGGGATAACACAAATGGTAGGGGGCAGGCCTCGCACCTGCCCACCTCTTACCAAACAAAAACAGGAGGCGATTCATGAACAACGCTTCTCCCCACCCAACCACGCGCAGGCGCTTCCTGCAAACATCGGCGGCGGGAATCGGATTTCCCTTGGTGAACACTCTCATCACTCCCGCATCCCACGCAGCCTCCGAACGCTTAAACATTATATTCATCCTCATCGACGACATGCGTTTCGATTCCATGAGTTGCATGGGGCATCCGTTTCTCAAAACGCCCAATCTGGATCGCATGGCTGCCAACGGTGTCCTGTTCAACCACGGTTACGTCACCACCTCGCTCTGTTCGCCCAGCCGCGCCAGCATCCTCTGTGGACAATACGCCCACCGGCACGGCGTGTTGGATAACTCCACTCCTCTGCCTTCCAGTGCACCTATCTTTCCGGTCGAACTTCAGAAAAACGGGTACGATACCGCTTTCATCGGCAAATGGCACATGGGAGGCGAATCCGACAATCCCCGCCCCGGATTCAATCGTTGGATCAGTTTCAAGGGACAAGGAATATATAACGATCCCACTTTCAACATCGACGGCCAACCGGTCAATCGCCAGGGTTACATAACCGATCTACTGACCGATTACGCGGCCGATTTCATCCGCCAGGATCGCCAAAAACCATTCTTCCTCTATCTATCCCATAAAGCGGTGCACGCCGACTTCTTCCCCGCCGAACGCCACAAGAACGCCTATTCGGACGTGACCGTCCAACATCCCGCCTCCATGGCCGATACACCGGAAAATTACGAAGGCAAACCGCTATGGGTCAAACGCCAGCGCCACAGCTGGCACGGCGTGGATTATATGTACCACGACCTGACTTACTTCGACCGCTTCATCCTCGATTACAATCGCACCATGCTGGCCGTGGACGACAGCATCGGCCGCATACTCGATACCCTGAACGAACGACGACTCCTCGATAACACCCTGATTCTCTTCATGGGCGACAACGGCTTCCTGCATGGCGAGCATGGACTCATCGACAAGCGTTGCATGTACGAAGAATCCATCCGCGTCCCCTTCCTGGCCTACGGCCCTTCCATCGTCCAATCGGGAAAACGGTCGGATCGCATCGTCCTGAATATCGATATCTGCCCGACCATTCTCGATGCGGCGGGCATCGCGGTTCCCGATACCGTACAGGGCGCTTCCTTCCTGCCCATTCTACGCGGCGAGAATCCGGCTTGGCGCGAAGCCATGTTGTACGAATATTTCTGGGAAGCGGCGTTCCCCCAAACCCCAACCGTTTTTGGAGTGCGAACCGAACAACACAAATACATGCATTATCACGGCATTTTTGACCTGAATGAGCTATACGATCTGGAAAGCGATCCCAAGGAAATGCACAACCGGATCGACGACCCGGCCTATTTCGAAACGCGCCAGGATATGCAAAAACGCCTCCGATCCCTGATGAAGGAAACCGGATCAACTTTAGTACCATCCTGGAAAATTTAGAGATACATCGATCTATTCAAATCCCGTTGGGGGCAGGCTCCCGAGCCTGTCCCCAATCCACCCACCACATATCCCATCCCCCCAAATTTCATCTGTGTCATCCGCGCCATGCGCGTTATCTGTGGTTCAGACAAATAATAATTACATAACATTCCAATTTTTGTTATAAATGCAAAAAAATATCTCTATAATTGATAAATCCTCTTTTCTTTTCTCATTCTCTAAAATTCTCAAAAAAATACGATTCCCTTCCCATCCCACCGATTAACCCACAAATCCGTCTTCCACGCGCCAATAAATAGGAGAAAGCATAATAAACCAGAGAAAAATAACTTTTTTCAAAAAAAATACTGTAATAGTGTTATATAACACCAATACGGTTGTATAAAAATCAACACAAATAATACCTATAAATCCAATTCAATGTCAATTGGCACAAATATTT
>CAZFOX010000494.1:0-4669 GCA_964520565.1 uncultured bacterium
ATTGCTATAGGATCTGAGGTAGTAAAAATAAATGAAATAGGCTATTTATATAAAAATGATCTTGAGAAAGCAAAAAATAATGATTGTATACATAAAATTAAATTATATATCACGAAGGAATTAAATACAAAATCTGTAATTATGGGAGAAAAAAATCTCCAACGATACTTTTATGTTGTTAAAGAAATGAAAAATGATTAAAAAAATTTTTTCTTATCCTATAAAAATGATGTTGAGGAAATTGTATTGTATTTTACTATTGATGGTTTTTTATTTTGAAAAAGAATGTATGAAAGTATATTACAAGTATCGATTGTATAGGTCATAAATATGCAAGAAAATCTTTCTAATAATGCATATCTGGATAAAGTTAAGTTGAGAAATATGAATTCATATTTATTGAAACTTTACTTTAAGAAGGTATATGATATAGAAATAATAGATGGGATTTGTCATAATATTGTGTTTATAAAAAATATAAAAAAAGTGGCTGAATTTTTTGAAAAATTCTTTATGAATAGCAAACACCTGGAATGGTTAAATTTGGAAGAAAAAATTTGTGTATTTTCTCAATGCATACAAAATCTGAAAGGGATGTTACTTGCAAGAATAAAGTATCAAATATTTGAGGATTATGTAATGGATTCAAAAGAATTAGAAAAAATATTTGATACATCACAATTTGAACAGAAGGCCAAAATTGTACGGAAAATGAAAGAAAAGAAAAATGAAAATATGAAATTGGGTCAATACAAGAGCGCTATTATGAATTATAATTTTGAAATAGCAAGCAGGCTGGAAAAATCGTCAGATTTATATAGAAAATCTTTAACACAGACTTTTGATAAATATAAAAATTCTTATAAAAATAGGGAAAATGCAGAACATACCTTGATACAAGGTTTAGAATCGATAAACAAACTCAAACTAAAGTATGTGAGGAGGATATTATCATGAACGAGGAAAAATGGCAGGAATTAGATCAATATTTTGACAAGAAGAATACTGATTATGATAAAAATAGTAATGATTTATTACCGATACAGAATGATGTTCCGGGCATAGATACTTCATTGCCGGCAAAAGGAGAAATTGTCATTCCAGACACTTCCGTTGGTTTTATTGCGACTTACAGATTAAATAGAATTGCAAATAATGCTAATGAAGAAAAGGCTAAACTAATTATAGAATCGCAACTGAGGACTATAAAAGAAGCAATTGTTGCGTCTGAACAGCTGAAAAGAGAAAAAATTGAGTTACTTTTTGAAGCAAAAAGAAAGGAAATTGAATCGGAATATGCGAAGATGATGAACGATTTGGGATTAAAAAATAAAAATGATCTTTTTATTACACTAAAAAATCTAATGTTGCAAACAAATAAACAAATGTCTGAAGCATGTTGTTTAGATATTAATAAAAATTTGAGAGATCAACTCATACAAGCAATATTAAAATCACATGAAAAATTTTTCGACGAAATAACACGAGCATTAGGATCACAAATTAAAGAAATGGGTGAAAAAACCTGAATAACTTTTTTGTGATAGAATGTTTTTAATAAAAAGCAATTTAAAAAAGTTCAGAAAAGAGGGATCATTTTTCCATATTTTCTAAAATTTAAATATACATAAAACACACGAGCTCCTCTCACCGAAACTCCGACGGCGGATTGTACGCGCTCCCCGGGCCGTACGAATACAGATCGCCCTGCGAGATCAGCCCGTTGGACATATCGTAATAATACACGTCCCCCAGATAGGGATAATTTGGACTGCCGACCACTCCGTTGCCCCGGTCCCATTCCCAGCACCCATCCGGCCCGGGACTGATAAAAGCAAAACGGAAATTCTGCCGGGGGGGATCGTACAGCCGTACGTTCTTTCGGTTCCCCACCGCCGGATTGCGGCCCGGATTCCGCATCATCCCGTACCCGTCGTAAGAAGTGTACCAATAGTTCTTCATTCCCATCGTGGTTCCCCCCGCCACGGTATTTTCCAGAAACGGATCGGTAGGGATCCGGCTGATATACGCGATGGGCGAGGTAAGGTGCCAGTTGTTCGCCCACCAGGGAATACCGGTCACCTGGCCGTCGTCCGGATACGCGCCGTGATCGACGGCGTACATCTCTACCGCCGACGACAGCGCCTTGATATCGCCCTGCACCCGGGCGATCACCGCCCGCAGGCGGGCGTTCATAAAATTGGGCACGGCAATGGCGGCGAGTATTCCGATAATGGCGACCACGATCAGCAATTCAATGAGAGTAAAACTCTTCTTTCGAACCGGCCGAACTGGCATACTCCCTCTCCTGGGTTTTCCTGTCTCGTATCCGCGATCTCCACCGCCCGTTGGATATCTTCATTATTCATACTTGAGCGGAATGAAGCGTCATGGTTTTGCCTTCGCCCGCTTCCTTGATTTCATTCAAGCGCATCTGCAATATCTCGCCCAACTCGGGATCGTCGACCGCCGCCCAACGCGCGTCGGTCACATCGTTCATGTTGGCTTGCGGAGTGGGGAGGTAATCGCTGAGCGAAAACACATTCATCCAATGCACCAGGATGACCTTGTTGCGCCGCTCATCGATGACGTAACCGTACGCCAACGCGATCGTCTCCCCCGCCAGCACGGGAATCAACGCCTGATTGTGCACGTACACCGTGGAGGCTTTGATCAGGTCGTCGTTATTTTTATTCTTTTCTCCATTCTCAAAGGGACGCACGATCCCGCCGGGAAAGCCCCATCCCAACTCGTTCTTGTGTTTCACCATCAAAATCCGGTCGCCGACTTCGACCACGCCGAAAACCCATTCTTCCCCGGTCCAGGCCTCGCGCCGCGCCCAATACGATTCGGTGTTGAGTTTGGTTTTCGGCGCTGCCTTACCCACCCGCCGCGTTCCGGATGTCAGGCAGGCGGACACCGACGCCGCAAGAGGGATTCCCATTCCCAGGTGCAACAGGTTTCGTCTTGAAAGGAGAGGAGATTTTTCATGCATGCTTGGATTCCCTGCCAGTTTTTCGGAGATCGGAGTCTCTCCGGATTGTTACCCGATTCAATCCCGTGGGTATTTCTCAATCGGCATTTCTGGAAAGCATTGTAATCCATCTTTTCCTCTTTGTCAGTTATCCTGCAGCGGGTTCTTTACGAAAAGGATTCCTCTCCCTACTATGAGATGACATTCTTGAGATATCTCTTGGAAATTGCTCTGGGGCGGGATTCTCGCCGAGCCAAGGAACCAGGAGGGCAGAGCCGAATACCGGGAGGGCGAGGTTCCACCCGAGCCGAAGAATGGGAGAGCGAGGTTCCACCCGAGCTGAAGAATGGGAGAGCGAGGCTCCTGCCGAGCCGCATCTCAGGAGGGCGAGGTTCCACCCAAGCCGAAGAATGGGAGGGCGAGGCATCCGCCGAGCCGAAGAACGGCCCACACGGCCACATGGATAATCATCCAATGCGATCCTCGCTCGAAAGAGATCGCCAATCGAATCGATGAAACAGGATGAATTTCATATGCATAAGTCGGCATTCTGGCCGCTGCTGGTTGCTGGAACGGTTATCGTCTTGGGGCTGGCTTTGGGTTTGCGGATCGATCCCAACCCGCTGTACGCCTGCGCCGATGGCGAATATCTCAACATCCTCTTCGCGCGTGGGTATTTTTCCTCAATCCTGCACGGCCTCCTTCCCGGCAATGCGCTTCCCCTGCAACAAATCAATCTGCCCATCGCCGGATTGATTCGAGGATCGCAATGGCTCTCTATCTCCCCTATCCTCTCCATCGGAGTAGGCATGGCCGTTTTGGGATTCTTGTTCCTCCACCGATATCGCCGTCTCTTCCTGCCAGATTCGT
This sequence comes from uncultured bacterium, assembly GCA_964520565.1. Classification (GTDB taxonomy): domain Bacteria; phylum Hinthialibacterota; class Hinthialibacteria; order Hinthialibacterales; family Hinthialibacteraceae; genus CAZFOX01. The sequence goes on from CAZFOX010000494.1 coordinate 3,845, forward strand.
CTCCTCTCGAATATGCAGTATTTTTGGGGCTGCTTTTAATACACCCTTATTTTGGACGGCAACTGATCGTCTCGCCGGGAAGCTTTCTCGTAGCTTTGCTGGTGATGGAATCCGCGCTTCGCGGGCAGCGCTCCCCGGAAATTGGAGCAATCGGCTTGCTCTCCTTATTTTTATTAAGCCTGTCCGGCTGTTCGGGATTTATCTGGTCGGCTGTGTTGGCGCTTTTGATTCCTCTGGCTTTCTTCGATAGAATCCCCCGCGCCTCCGATTTACCCTGGCGGCATTGGGCTTTGTCGATGGCTCCCATTATCCCGGCTGCAGGACTCTATGGAATGCTCACATTGCAACTGGGGCAAGTGGGTGGGGCACGGTTGGCCGATTATCCAACGCTCTTTTCCGAACTCTCCTTTACCGCGTTGTTGCGGGGAGAATGGGCTGCCCGAGCGGCCGCATGGCTCGCCTGGGTGGCCAATGGATTTCTGGCTTCCCCCGTTCTCTTTCCTCTGCTGGGCATTCTTGCGTTGTTGGGATTGCTGGACGGCTGGCGAAGAATGGATCGAATCGGTTTCTTCTGCCGATTGATCGGCCTTCTCTTTCTCGTGTCTCTATTCCTGTTTCCCTATCTTCCGTTGGAAGAATCGCGCCATATATCGGCTCCCCTGTTTCCTTTATTCCTGTTCTCCACCTGGCAGGGAATGCGATGGCTCGCCAGGGCTTTTCGTATTCCTATCCCCCTGGCTGTTGGTTTTTCGAGTGGGATTCTGTCCGTTTATTTTCTCTTGATGTTTCCTTCCGAATGGAACCCTGTTTTCGAACGCGCGCGCT
>CAZFOX010000495.1:0-4659 GCA_964520565.1 uncultured bacterium
CGCAAACGCAATTATTCTGGACGAGAAAAGACGATCCAAATTTTTCCGAAGGAAAGAGCATGCGGTTGCCGCTTGTGGCGGACGATCGTTTTCACGGGTATACTTTATCACTCTCCAAACACGTGGAATGGACGGGTGAAATCAACCGTTTGCGCTTGGATCCAACCGATAAAAAGGCGGCGGTTACGATCCGTTCCTTTCAGATTGTCGATCGCATTGGCCCGATCATCCAACCGGTTTTCTTTTATCCAAATTCCCCCTGTACCAAGGTCGGCAATCCGATCCAACTCAAGGCGCGCTTTCGCAATGAGGGGGATGAAGAAGGGAAGGTGTTCCTTCAACTGAAGGGTCTATCCAATAATCTCAAGATCGATAATCCTGCCGGTATCTGGCTGACAGTAGAGGCAGGGAAAGAAAGAGATGCGGTCTGGATCGTATCAGCCTCCAACGATTGTGCAGAGGTTGTTACTTGCGCATGGGAAGCCCCGGAATCGGCCAAATCGGGAACTACGAGTGGAAGCATGCAGTCAATTGTGCAAGTTGTTGATACTCAACAGGTTCTGGACAGGGGTGTTTTATCGGAGGGGGATTACCGCTTGACATTTTGCCGAACGGATTTGGGTTATGGTCCCATGTTGTTTTCTCTGAAAAAGAGGGATACATTCGAGACTGTTGCTCTAATGCCCCGATTGGGAACCGTGAAGATTCAACACGATGACAATTCGGTTGGATTATATCCACTTTTCTATAAACAAGCGCAATCCGGTTGGAATTCGGAAAACGGTGCAGAACGTTTTGCGGTAGATTGGCGGGATCGCGATGGCCGCCTCTGGGAATTCTCTTTGACGATTCAGAAATCGAAAACAATCCAGGGAGTATTTTTATTCTGCCACTCCTTAAAATCCGATGGGGGGAAACTGCTTCATTTTTCGGGTCCGGAATTGTATATCGGTGAAGGAACATTTGGACAGGCAAAAGACATGGCCGTGTTTCCGGGAATTGAATACCTCGACCGGGATGCCATTTCCTCCAGCGATGCGGTAGCTCATCCACCGGTTCGCGATCAATACATTCCACATCCCTATAAAAACACAATCCCTTTTATGTCATTAACGCATGATGAAATGATGGTATCTCTTTTGTGGCCTGCCAATGCGAAATGGGTTGATGGCCATAATGGTTTATCGCCGGTTTTCGCGGTTCCTAACCGGTTCCACGGTCAAAACAATCATCTTTTCAGTTTAGTCGTTCCTCCGGTTCCCGATTCCAGAATGGAAAACCAGGATACGGCTTTTGAACCATTTTTGATGAGTAAAGGCGAACCGATTCAGATTCTCAGCGCCGTACAACTCGCGCATAGTAATGATCCCAACGATGCCTTGGAAACCTGGTTGAAATTGTTTGCGGAAGATCGCCTTCCAGAACCCATGCCCGCTCCGCGTTCCTATGCCGAATCGATTCATGCTGGGATGAGAAAGCAATGGGGTGGGGACATTGTGCCGGATGGAAAGCCTATCCATCGGGAGGAATGCTGGCTCTGTTGGATTTGGATGCGTTTCTGAATACGGGGGGCCGCGATCGGGAGGAAGTCCGTAATCGTGTTGATAGGGTTTATAACCACATTGTGGAAACACAAGGATCTTCCGGCCTTGGCTCTTCTGTCGGGTGCCATGTGATGAATTTTGAGCCGGCTTTTTATTGGGGAGTGACAGAACATACTCTGCCTGGATGGTTGCAGCAGACTGTGGGGATGAAACAATCGCAGAATGAGGACGGTAGTTGGGGTTTTCATCCCGGAAATTCGGATCAGGCTACTTTGGGTAAGAATGGAGAGGTGGTCTCGGGAACGATTTCGCCTAACGCCATGTTCCTGATGCGACTGGCGCGGATCAGCGCCGATCCTGTTGCTACAGAGACCGGGTTGAAGGCGTTGGAAGCGTTGAACTGTCATACCGTTCCACGAGGAGCGCAGGGATGGGAATGTCCTATCGCCGCGGCGGATATTCTGGTCTCCGGACATGGAACGCGCGCCAATCTGGATGCGTTTCGAATCACCGGCGAGCGGCGCTATCTGGAAAAGGCCGTTTATTGGGCTCGGAGCGGAATTATCTTTCATTATTTATGGAATTTGAAAGATCGTCCCTTGCAGCGATATGCCTGTATTCCAATTTTTGGGACGACGTTCTTTACTCATTCCTGGTTGGGCGTTCCGGTGCAGTGGTGCGGATTGGTTTATGCGTATGCCTTGCAGGAACTGACGGATTTCGATACAAGTATGCCTTGGCGATCCATCGCCAGAGGAATTGTGAACAGCGCTCTCTATCAGCAGATGACCGAAGGAAAGTATATTGGAACGTTGCCAGACAGCTACGGCGATTATTTTCTGACTGCACGGGGTGCCTGGATCAATCCGGAAAACATCCTCACCAACCTGCATGCCTTGGAGGGAAACAGTCTGAATATTCGGACGGTCTTTCCGGGTATCGTCGGTAAGGAGGCAATTCGGATCAGCGCCAATGCGGATGTTGACCGGACGGAACTATCGGATCGATCGCTGCGTTTTTCTCTCGTTTCCAAAAAAGGCCGAAAAACCGAAATTCTAATCGCACCTTTGGATAAATCGCCGAAAGGAGTCGGATTGTCTCAAGAAAAACCCTTGGCGATGGAAACTTCTTTATTCGAAAAACCGTTTGGCTGGCGTTATATCTCCGAACAGAAAATACTTATAATCCATGTAACGCATGGAGAAGAATCCATTCCAATATATTGATTTTTAATCCTGTCTGGAAAGGGAGGTGTTTTTCATGAACGAGTATGAAGGCCCCCGATGCATCGAAGAAAGCGAACTTCCCGAATTGATTCAGCTACTGAACCTGGTGTTTCGCCCGCATGGGGGCGACATGGGGTGTGAATATCCTCGCCATGTCGCTTGGAGTAATCGCGAGAATGTCCGGATCGTAAAACAAAATGGGAAAATCGTTTCCCATGTCGCTACTTCGATACGTCCCGTCATTTTGGGGGGGATCTCAACCTGGGAAGCCGGGATCGGTGCGGTCGCCACTCACCCCGATGGCCGGGGAAAAGGATTCGCCTCGATTCTGATGCAAGACGCCGTTCGGCGAAGTGTCGAACAGGGCGCGGATATCATGCTCATTTCCGGCGACCTGGGAGTTTATCGGCGCATGCACGCCGTGGATTGTGGAATTTATCCGGTAATAAAAATATCGAAAAATCGTCTCCATACCAATTCAGCATTCTCTGTTTCCCCTGCACAAGACACCGATATCGATTCGATTGTCTCTTTGTGGACGACTCTCCCGACTCGTTATATGCTCCCTCGGGAAGATTGGGTGGCTTTATCACAATGCCGTCATGTAATGGATAAACCCTCGGATTGGTGGATGGTTCGCCTGGGGATTGAGCCGGTTGGATTTGGAATCGTTCACCAAGAAGGATCGGAATTGTGGCTTCTCGATTGGGCGGGGCATCCGGATGCTTTGGAGGCGGCAGCGGCTTTCTGGATCGATCGCTATCAAGCCGAAACGTTAGTCTATATTTCTGTAAAAGAAAAAACCATTCCGATTTCATGGAAACAACAGATAGAGCAGATCCGATCCTTTTATGGAACGGTTCTTGTAATCAATGCGCGGCGATTTTTATCGCGGGCCAGGTCGTTGTTGGAAGAAAAAATAGGAACAACCGATTACGCTCAATTGTCCATCCATGCGGAAGAGCAATCCGCTAGTTTTGAACTGGATGATGAATGCGTGGAATTCGTAAACGGCGGTGAGTTGGCTCTGCTGTTTTTTGGTCATCCCACCGAAGATATTGTGTCCAGAAAATTACCGGTCGATTCAAAACTTCGCTCGATATTAAAGCGAATGTTTCCCGTACCATTGGTCTGGTATGGAATTGGATACGTATAACGTAATGCCAAGGGGATAAGAAAGATAATCTTAGAAGGTTCGAATGGGGTTATCTGCATCTGAGTCGCGTAAAACGATGGTTCCGTTTAATTCGACATGATCGATGATGCCCATGACCATTTCTTTGATCGGCGCAATTTGAATATTGAATACCAGCTGGGCTGCACCGGGTGCAGCGCCCATTAACACGTATTCGCCCTCTCCGGCGCCAACGTAATCGACAGCCACCGTGGCCGGTCCTTCGGGAACGCCTTCCGGTGTCACGGGTTGTACGAGAAGTAACTTCCGCGCATCGTACGCTTCATGCTTGAGTGTGGAAACGACATTACCAACAACGCGGGCGATTCTCATGATTGAGTATCCGTAGATAGGCTGTCCACGATTCCGACAATAGTGGCATCGGACGGCATAGCGTGATTGGCTTTTATAACGGCCGCGTCTCCACTGTCGACATAAAACACGGTCTCGCCTTCCCCGCATCGATTCTCCGGATCGACGGCGATGAGGGGTTGTCCAGCGGGTTGACGATGCTCGTTCAGCGGTTGGATGAAACAAAACTTCATTCCATCAAAACTGGAATGCTTCTGGGTTGCCCAAAGAGAACCGATTACCTTGGCCAGATTCATGACTTTTCGGATGCCTTTTCCATATGTTTTTGGTATTTGATTGTTCCACCGATCTCCAATGTATCGACTATCGCCATAATTACGGCATCGACCGGAAGTTTATCGGT
>CAZFOX010000496.1:0-4631 GCA_964520565.1 uncultured bacterium
AGCCTGCAGAGCGGTCTCTACCATTTTGCGCGCGCCCTGGCTTCCCCCGGTCAGAAGCACAAGGGGAACCTCCGACCGGCCACGCGGAGCGCGGCGATCGAGCGCATTCAAGATTTCCCGGCGGAGAGGGAGACCCGTTACCATACAATCCGCTCCCCTAAAATGTGCGACCGACGATGCGAAGGTCGCGAACACCCGGTCGCAGCGGGAAGCCAGGAACCGGTTGACGAGACCCGGGATGGTGTTTTGTTCGTGCAATGCCACTTTCCATCCCACCCATTTACCCGCCGTCATAGCCGGAGCCGAAACATACCCTCCGACGCCAAAGACCACTCCGGCGGAACGGCGCTTCAACAGAGCGCGGCATTGCCAACAAGCCGCCGCGAATCGCCATAACGCACGAATATTACCTAGTGTAATTTTGCGCCGCAATCCCTCCAACGGAAAACCGTAAAAAGGGATGTTACGGCGTTCCACTTCCATCCGGTCGCGCTCGTTATCCCGTCCGATAAAGACCAGATCCAGGCCGGGACATTCGTCCTGAAGGGCTTCCGCCACTGCCAGCGCGGGATAGAGATGACCTCCCGTCCCGCCGCCGGCGATGACGATTGCGCCTTTTGATGGATCGATTGACGGGTCATCCACACTTATTGTCTCCCGGCCTTCCTTCCTATTCCGAAATTTTCATCCCGACCGCCCTTTCCATCCTGGATCAGGCCGCCGCCCAGGCGCGCGGACGTTTCCGAGGCCGCGCGGGCATGTTTTCGGTATCGAATGTTTCCTTGGCGATATTCATCAGCAATCCAATCATGGCCATGCAGGCAAGCAGGGACGAGCCGCCGTAGGAGATGAAGGGCAGAGCGATGCCGGTGGTCGGAATACTGCCGGTGACCACGGCGAGATTCAGAGCGGCCTGCATGCCCAGGGTGGTCGTGCAACCTGCGGCCACCAGACGCCCGAACGGATTGGGGCAGCGCATGGCGATCCAATAGCCCAGCAACGCCAGGCAGAGGAATATCAGAATCACCAGGGCGCATTTCACGAATCCCAGTTCTTCGCCCATGATGGAGAAGATGAAGTCGGTATGGGCTTCGGGAGTGAAGCCCAGTTGCCCTTTGCCTTCTCCAAGACCGACGCCCCACATTCCGCCGTGGGCAAAGCCGTCGCGCGCCCGCAGGAAGTGATAGGCCTTATTGGGATATTTGTCGGGATCGATCCAGGCGTTGATTCGCTCCCAGAGGTGAGGTTTTTTATACAGAGCCACAGCCACGGCCGTGCAGATGAAAAGGAAGCCGGGCGTCAGGTGGATTATTCGTCCCCCGGCGACGAACCAGATACTCAAAGCGATCATGCCGATGAAGAAAGTCGTGCTGTTATCCGGTTCGGGCAGAATCAATCCCAGCAGCGCGCCCACCAGGAGCATGGGGAAAATCACACCTTTGATGGAAGTCAGCCGGTCGGGGCGTCCAGCCCAGACTGAGGAGAGATATAGAATCACCGCCAGTTTGGCGAACTCGGAGGGTTGGAAGAGAAAGCGGCTCGAGCCGACAGGGAGCCATCGCTGCGCGCCATTGCGGGTAACGCCCAGAGGAGAAAGCACCAATACCAATAACACCATCGTACCTAGCAGGATCAGTCGGGAGTGACGATCCCATACGTTAAAGTCGCAGGAGTAGAAGAAGCCCATGCAGGCGAGACCCAGGCTGATCCAGATCAGTTGACGTCCCATGAATTGATAGACGTTTTGCTGGTAGATGTTTTCCATCGTTCCTTTCAGAAACACGAACTGGCTGGCGCTGAGCACCATAATGACGCCGAGAAGCGACAGAACGATGGTCAGGCCGAAAAGCGAGCCGATGATAAAGGAGCGTGTGCGGATCATGGTTTCCACTCCCTAACGGCCTGCTTGAAGCGATCGCCGCGTTGTTTATAGTCGGTGAACATATCCCAGCTGGCGCAGGCGGGAGACAAGAGAAGGATGTCTCTCGGGCGTCCATCGCGCAGGGCGTGCGCCACGGCTTCCTCCAGGGTGGATTCCCGGTGAACCTCCACAAGAGGGCTCCATTCCCGCGCGAATTCTTCCGTTGCCTCGCCGATGAGGTAGATCGCACAGACTTTTTCCCGGATCAGGGGATTGAGCGGATCGAGGCTGTCGCCTTTGGGACGACCGCCCGCAATCAGGCGGATTGGCCCGGGAAGCGAGGTCAGGGCGGCCTGGACGGCGTGGACATTGGTCGCCTTGGAATCGTTGTAACAACGGATTCCGTTGACCTCGGCGACAAATTCGAGCCGATGGGGTAACGGCTGGTACGACTGTAAAGCGTGAAACGCCTCCGCAAGGGGAACGCCATACGAGGCGGCGGCGCCTGCCGCTGCCAGGGCGTTCAAGACCTGCTGAGACGGAGAATTTTCGAGGGAGGGCTGATGCAGCCGCTCCTCCGTCAAACCATCCCGGTGGATAACCATTCCGTCGATGAAAAAGAGCCCGTCGGACCCCAGTTCATTGATAGCAAAGAGTCTTTTTCTCGACGGAACCCAACCGGGACACTCGCCCTCAACCCTGGGGCCCAACCACAGTGCCTCATTCGGCGCCTGATTTTTAGCGATGTGAAACTTGATTTCGTAATACTCCCTCTCGGAGGGATAGCGATCGAGGTGATCGGGGGCCAGGTTGGTCAATACGGCCACCTGCGCCTTGAATTCCTCGAAGGTTTCGCATTGGTAACTGCTGACTTCCATCACCAGGGGATCGCCGCTACGGCGTTCGCACTCGATGGCAGCCCGCGCGACGGGATAGCCAACGTTGCCGGTCTCGAGGGCGCGATATCCGCACTGGTTGAGGATATGGGCGATCATGCCGGTGACGGTGGTTTTGCCGTTGGTGCCGGTGACGGCGATGATGGGACGGTGCAGGAAACGGCAGGCCAGTTCCATTTCGCCCAGCAGGGGGATACCGGCCGATTTCAGCCAGCCGTAAAACGTGCCGAAAGGCGGAACGCCGGGACTGACGACGCAGAAATCGATCCCTTCCATCGGCTGCAGTTCGCCGCTCAATAATTTTGCGCACCGTCCGCGCCACGGTTCGAGTTTGTGGGGATCGGCGTCGTACGCCCAGACGGCGGCTTGTTCATGGAGCAGGAGCTCGGCGGCGGCTTCTCCGCTCTTCCCCATGCCGATTACGAGGGCGTTCAGCCCCGACAGCTGTGGAGAGGGTCCCGCCAGAAGGTTTCGTATGCCGTTCTTTGTCATCGTTGCGTTCAACTCGTTTTCCCATTCGGCTCGTTGTTCGGCGAATTTCGTCTTTGCCGGTCAGCGCAGTTTCAGGGTCGCCAGACCGACGAAGGCGAAGACCGCCGCCAGAATCCAAAACCGTACGACGATGGTTGTTTCTTTCCAGCCTTTCATTTCGAAGTGATGGTGCAGGGGCGCCATGAGAAAGATGCGTTTACCGCCGCGGTAGCGGAAACTGACGACCTGCAGAATGACAGACATCGCTTCCATCACGAAAACGCCGCCGATGATGAGGAGCAGAAGTTCCTGTTTGATCAAGACCGCGAGGGTTCCCAGCGCGCCCCCCAATGCCAGGGATCCCGTATCGCCCATAAAGACCTGGGCGGGGTGGGCATTGAACCAGAGAAACGCCATCGTGGCGCCGGCCACGGCCATGGCAAAGACGGTCAATTCGCCGCTGAAGGGAACGTAGAGAATACCCAAGTAATCGCTGGTATCGATACGGCCGACGACATACGTCAATACGGCAAACGCCAGCGAGGCGACGATCACGCAGCCGCTGGCCAGGCCATCCAGGCCATCGGTCAGGTTCACTGCGTTCGACGCGCCGGTAATGACGAAGGCCACGAATGGAATGTAGAACAGGCCAAGAGGAAAGAAGACATTCTTCAGGAACGGCATGGGCAGGTCGAAGGGACGGATCGCAACCAACGGATGAATGAAATAGATCGAGAAGCCCAGAGCCAGGCCGATGGCAATCTGCACGATGAATTTCTGGCGGGCGCGAACGCCTTTGTATTTTTTTTCGGTCAACTTGGTATAGTCGTCCAGAAAGCCGAGCGCACCGAGGGAAAGCATAACAACCAGGCAGGTCAGTACCAGGTGGTTGGTCAGATCGCCCCATAGGAGGATGGAAAAGACCACGGAAGCGAGAATCAGCGTTCCGCCCATGGTGGGAGTTCCGGATTTTCCTTTGTGGCGTTCGTAGAGTTCCTTTACCCCCTCGCCCCGGATGGTCTGGCCGATTTTCATGCGTTGCAACCAGCGGATGAAATAAGGGCCGATCAAAACGCCGACGATCATGGCGGTCACGGCGGCCATCGCGGAACGGAAGGAGATGTATCGTAGAACCCGCAGAAATCCGAGGGCCTCGAATTTTTCTGAAAGGGGGAAGAGGAACAGCAGTGCCATAATTATTCCCCGACCCCCTTTCCAGCCTCAAATAGAAACTCGCGCGTAATCTGACGGTCATCGAATGGCGTTTTAGTACGCCCAATAATCTGATAGGTTTCGTGTCCTTTGCCGGCAAGGAGAAAGATATCGCCGGGCTGGAGTTCCGCAACACCTGTCCGGATCGCCTCGCGCCGATCGGGGATGACGGTATAGCGGTCTTTGCCTTC
>CAZFOX010000497.1:0-4629 GCA_964520565.1 uncultured bacterium
TATCCCCCCAGAAGAGGCAAAACCATGCTCAAAGGTATCTCCCCCTTCATCGGCCCCGACCTGCTCTGGACGCTCTGTTCGATGGGTCACGGCGACGAGATCGTTCTGGCGGACGCCCATTTCCCCGGTCACACCATGAACGAAAACGTCCTCCGCGCCGACGGCGTCCGCATCCCCGATCTCTTGGATGGAATTCTTCCCCTGTTCGAATTGGATACCTACGTGGATGCGCCCCTCGTCATGATGGCGGCGGTGGAAGGCGATAAACTCGATCCGGCGGTCGAAAAAGCCTATCGCAAAGTCATCGATAAATACGCATCGGGCAAACCGAAAATCGGACGCATCGGGCGTTTCGAATTCTATGAACGCGCTCAAAATGCCTTCGCTGTCGTCATGACCGGCGAAACGGCGAAATACGGTAACATCATTTTGGTGAAAGGCGTGATTCCCTGTTAGAACGATTCTACAATAATTTTCTCAATCCGGCCGTACATTCATTGCGCAAAAATTGCGCATTCCCCTTTTCCCGATGCGCGTTTTTTACTCTATCACGCAGGGATAAATATTCTCCTCCCCAACTCTTCCTCTTCTTCCCTCCATTCATCCCTCAAAAAGCGCCGCTCGTGGCAAATTAACCAATCTGGCCATCAAATTGCTCTACACTAAATCGTTTGCATGACCGTTTCCCCGAAATGCGATTGGCCGGGGAAATATCTCAAATTAAGGAAACACTCGCATGACTCATTCTTGGAGACACCAATTTGTTTTTCTATCGGTCGTTTTTCTGGTCTCAGCCATCACCGCCACTCCCTCGTTTTCCGGCTCGGTACCCGATAAACCGTCCGACGAGTTTTTTGGATTAACCAAACTCTGGACAATTCACCTCACCTTCACACCCGATCAATGGAAGGCCATCGAACCCGACACACCCGCCGGTTTCCCGGGGATGCCCCCCCGCATGGGCGAAAGGCCTCCTCGCGGCGAAAATCAGCCGCGCAACCCCCAGGAACGTCCCAATCGGGGAATGCCGCGTTTCGGCGGGCCAATGGGCAATACTGAATTTCCATATGTAACGGCCGACTTCGAATATGAAGGACAAGTCATTAAAAACGTCGGGATTCGCTATAAGGGACAAGCCTCCTTCATGACCTCCCGCAATTCCCCCAAAAAATCCTTCAAAATCGATTTCGATCGATTCGACAAACAGCAGACTTTCTTCGGAATGAAGAAACTCAACCTCCACAACAATATCATGGACTCCTCGCAGATGTCGGACGTCCTGGGATACGAAACCTTCCGGGAGTTCGGTCTGGCCGCGCCCCGAACTGCCTATGCGAAAGTTTATCTGACCGTCGTGGGAGAGAGTGAACGCCAATACCTCGGCCTCTACAGCGCCGTCGAACAGATCGACGAAGTCTTTCTCCAACGCCATTTCACTTACAACAATGGATTGCTCTTAAAGCCCCAAATGGTTCGAGGACTCCCGTATTTCGGGCGCAATTGGGAAGATTACGAAGGCCCCTACGAGCCAAAATCCAGCGACGTCACCTGGAAACAAGCCAAACGCTTTATGGATTTCGCCCAGATGGTGAACGACGCCACGGACAGCGAGTTTGTTCAAACCGTTGGAGAGTACACCGATATCGATCAGTTCCTCCGCTTTCTGGCCGTCAACGTGGTTATCGCCAATTACGACAGCATCCTGGCGATGGGCCAAAATTATTACATCTACGGCGAACCCAAAAGCAAGAAATACCTTTGGATTCCCTGGGACTTAAACCTCTCCTTCGGCATGTTCATGATGGTCAGCCCTCCGGCCACCCAAATGATCGCCAGTATCCGGCAACCCAACGCCAGTCCCCATCCACTCATCGAGCGGGTACTCGCGGTTCCGGAATGGAAAGATAAGTACCTGGGTTTCATTCGAGAATTCACATCCCGCGTATTTCAACCGGAAAGAATACGGAAGAATATCGAGTCCATTCACGCCGCCATCGAACAGGCTGTAAAAGAGGATCCCAACGGTTCGTACGAACGATACCTGACCTCCGTCTCCAACGATCCCATCGATACCAGCGGTCAGGGACAATTCCCATTCCCCCCCGGCCCTCCCGATCGAGGCCGTGGCGGTTTTCGCGGCGGGCCTCCCATGATGGGCGGTTACTCTCTCTCCTCCTGGGTTCAGGGACGGTATAACTCCGTCATCGAGCAATTGGAAGGCAAAACGGAAGGAGAGGTTCTTGCCATGCGGGGTCCGGGTGGCCCAGGCGGTCCGGGAGGGCCGGGTGGATTCGGCCCGGGAGGCCCTGGTGGCCCCGGCGGGCCCGATAGACCGGGTGGATTCGAACCGGGCGAATTTGGGCCGGGCATGTTTCTCGGGCCGCAGCTGTTGAATTCCATCGATACAGATGGGGATAAGAAAGTGTCTCAATCCGAATTCGATAAAAAATATGTGGAATGGTCGACCGCCTGGGATACGGACAAAAATCAATCTCTAACGGAAAAAGAACTCTCAGATGGTCTTGGAACGATCTTCCGGCCACCCGAAGACATGCCGTTCGGCCCGCCGGGAGGCTTTTCGCCGGGAATGTTGCTATTGTCTTCCTTCCTCGAAAAAACCGGTGAAAAGGGCGATCTTTCCACAGAAAATTTCATCGCTCTTTGGAAGGAATGGTTTTCCAAATGGGATGCCAATCAAAGCGGCGATCTGGAAGAAAAAGAGATCGTCATCGGCCTGAATAGCATCGTGGGCCCCCCGCCCGGATTCGGCCCTCCTCCGGGCTTTATGGACGGCCCCCCCGGATTCTAGCGGTTCTTAAAATTACGTGCGCTTGCACGTCCCATTTTCGAAAAAGATATTCTTTTCCCACTTTTTCGAAGCGCGAACAGAACCGCAACGGGAAGCACTCATCTAGCCACCCCCCTGTTGTTTGTTTTTTTGTTTGTCCCCCCGGTCCAATGCTGACCGGGGGATTCTTTTTGTCCCTGCCCACAATTCGATGGATATACTACGACTCCAAAAACGAGCGCGGATGTCCCCGCCCGCAATCCACTCTTCGCCCATCAATCCCCCACCTCACAAAATCTCTTTATCAGAACGGGTGCCAAGGGCAGTGTCCTTTCTGCCCTTGAATCTACGCTCCACACCCTAAGATATCCACTCAATCATACTTCCGGCAGTTCGTACCCCTTCCGCCGTGGACGCGATAGCATCCGATTCGCTTCCTCGTCGCCCACGAACTGTTCTTTCACCGGATCCCATTGCAGTTTCCGTCCCAGATCGCGGCAGATATTGACCAGATAACAGACCGTGGTCGATCGATGCCCGATCTCCACATCGGCGTTGGGTTTCTGGCGGCTGCGGATGCAATCGAAGAAGTTTTTCAGATGCGGCTCGGTTTCATGCGCGCCCTCCGGCGTCGGTTCGGGCGCATCCTTGAACAACTCTTTCTCTTCCGTCAAAAAATCGCCGCGCAGAATCTCGATCTTCCCTTTCTCTCCCAGAAAGATCGCGCCGAGGTCTTCGTGCTGCCGCTTCGCGCCTTCCAGTTTTAACAGGGTTCCATTGGCGTATCGCATGGTGACTTTGGCCTGTTCGCCCGCCTCTTCCGGCCAGATTTCCACCGGCCCGGTCTCGTCGGTTCCCAGCGCGCACTGTACCTGATCGAGAGAATGGGTTCCCCATCCGGTGACGCCCCACGACTGCCCGCCGCCGTCGTAATCCCGCCATTGGCTCCAACCAAACTGAAGGTCGTGATGGTAGGGACGCAGCTCGGTCTGATTGCACCATTGATCCCAGTTCAATCCCTTGGGCATGGGCTGTTCCGGCTTGGGAGTCCATTGTTTCGGCCCTTCAAAATTACAGACCACCACCGTATGAATCTTGCCAATGGCTCCTTCGCGCACCAACCGGCTGGCGTACATGTTCCTCGGCATGGAACGCTGCTGGGTTCCCGTCTGGAGTATCCGGTTGTGCTTGCGCACGGCGTTCACCAGCGTCCGCCCCTCGGCGATGGTCAGCGTCAGCGGTTTCTCGCCATAAACGTCCAAACCAGCCTGCACGGCGTGAATACAGATCAACACCCGTGCGTGCGTGGTGGTCTCCACAAACACGGCGTCCAGTTTTTCCTTCTCAAACATCTCGCGGTAATCCGCGTAGGTCTTCCATTTCTCGGCTCCCGGTGCGACCGCTTTCATGTCGCTGAACCGCCATGCATAGCAATCCGCCGCCGCCACGATCTCCGCGTCCGGCATCGCGTCGTATTGCAAAAGCCAGCGCGCTCGCCCACCCAGCCCGATAAAAGCCACCGTAATCCGGTCGTTTGCGCCGGGGCGTCCCTCCGCACCGAAAACATGCGCGGGAATAACAAACGGCGCCGCCGCGATAGCCGATGCCGATGTTCGTAAAAAATCTCGTCGTTTCATGAAATAATCTCCTTCCCCAAACGCTCTGGTAATTTCCTCTAGCTATGGCTGAAAAAATGTCATTCTGAGTCAAACTAGTATTCTGTCTGTTTAATATTGTCGAGTTAAAAAGCATACTATGGATCAACTGGCGAATCGAATCATTAGATTGCTTCGCTTTACTCGCAATGACATTACGATATGTTCGTGTCATTGCGAACGAAG
>CAZFOX010000498.1:0-4623 GCA_964520565.1 uncultured bacterium
GAGAGATGGGGATACGAGATCACACTTTTTCCGAACGGGTTGATGGAATCGGTGTCGTCGATCAACGTTCCTTCGCGGCGCGATTGTTCGTAAAACGGCGTTCCCTTGAAGGGCGTCGCCACGGCGAACATCACATGATGCAGCCGGAGGCGTTCCAGTTCGCGGATGGTATGCCGGATATCCTCTTCGGTCTCTTCGGAAGACGAACCAAACAGGATGTTGACTTTCGGTTCGATGCGGTATTTCTGTAATAAAGGAACGGCCCGGTAAAACGTCTGCAGGTCGAGCCGCTTGTCGATGAGATCCAAGAGCCGTTGCGAGAGGGTTTCCACGCCGATATCGATACTGATACAACCCGCTCCGGCGAGCGCAGCCACTACATCTTCGTCGTCGAGAAAGTCGGGACGCGAGAGGCAACCCCATTGCAATCCTAATTCCTTCACGCCTTCGCAAATCGCCAGGGTGCGCTTTTTCTGGGCCAGGAACTGATCGTCCATCACCATCAAAGAAGGATACCCGGCCTCCTTGACCGTTCGGAACTCGGCGATCACCCGTTCCGGCGAGGCGTACACGGCGCGCGGCTTGGGGCCGAAGTTCTCGCCGCGGTATTCCAGTTCGCGTGCGAAACTCACCGAATTGGGCACGCAATACGAACAGGGAAACGGGCAGCCGCGTGACACCAGAATGGCGGCCACCGGCTGGCGGGGAAACTTGGCGTTGAGAAAATGCTGAGAAAGACGTTTGACAGCGGGATGGTGGTGAAAATCGAACGGCAGTTCCTCGATGAAGAGAAACTGGTGATCGTGCGGATAGACAGCAATTTGCCCTTTCTCGCGCAGCACCACCCCGCATTTACCGCCGTCCTTCAGGTAATTCAGGATGTTTCGTTCCGGCTCGCCGGTGAATACTAACACCCGCCCTTCGCTCACCGTTTCGCCCAATCCCTCGATGTATTCGCGGGGAACGCGGGACGGTTCCGGGCCGTGAATGAGAATCGGCACGTCGACCGCCGCCAGAATCCTGGGGATAACGGCCAGATCGAGCGGCTTGGCGAGAATCACCGAATGAAGAATCAGTGCGCGGGGTTGGAGTGACCGGAGGCGGTGGAGGAACTCCTCTTCGGATAGCCGGTCGAGCACCGCGTTGACGATCTCGGTTTGAAATCCATGTTTTTCGAGATAGGAAAGCAGATAGAAGTTGGCCAGATCGGGCAACGGATAGAGCATGTAGCTGCACCCGGCGAAACGCTCGGGGATATGACGGCGGTCGCGGACGGGCGGTTCGATAAAAACGACGGGCTGGGCAGATGCGGTCACGAGCACACTCCCGCCGCTTTCAGACCTGCATCGCCTTTTGTCTTCCGGCCTAAAAAAACCGTCCGGGCCAGCGCCGCCGCGGATTTCGCCAGCCCTTTGATATAGCGGGGCGAAGGATGGCGCAGTACGCGGCCGGTGTAATCGAGAAAGGTTCGCGGCCGAAAGTAAAAAGCACGCAGGATTTTCTTCTGCCAAAAGCGCAGATCGTCCGCCGTAAGTCCGTGGGGAACGAAAATGGGCGTCAACAGATTCATCCGCGTCCAATCGTCGTCAAACTCGCCGTACTCATGCGCAATACGGCTGAGCGGCGATCCGGGAAACGGCGTCATGCAGGTGACGCTGATATCGGAAAACGGCACGTCCTGCGTGAGCCGGTAGGTGGCCTCCAGTGTCTCGCGCGTCTCGCGGGGATGGCCGACGATGAAAAAACCCTTGGCGGCGATGCCCGCCTCGCGAGTGTTTCGGATGCCTTCGTATACCTGTTCCAATTTGAGTTTTTTATCTTCGTGGTCGAGAATCTCTTGCGACCCACTCTCGATTCCATAACTGATATGCCAGCATCCCGCCTGCTTCATGGTTTTGAGTAAATCCGGTTTGGCGAGATTGATGCGGCTGTTGCAGGCCCAAGTCATCTTCAGATTCTTCTTTCCCAGTAATTCACAAAATCGCTCGACATTCTGGCGATAGACCATGAAGGTATCGTCCTCGAAAGTCACGTCGCGGATTCCGAACCGGCGGTTGACGTATTCAAACAATTCGGCCATGTATTCCGCCGAATGCGACCGGATTTTCTGGCCAAAGACGCTGGTATCGCAGAAACTGCATTCGAACGGGCAACCCCGCGAGCTGACGAAGGAGACCGAGGGAATCTGCCCTACCTTGAAAAAGCCGGGATTGTACTTTTCGGGAAAATCCGGTAGTAAGTCCCAGGCGGGAAAATCCAGGCTGTCCAAATCCTGAAACGGAGGCCGGGCCGCCGTGCGGAAGAGTTGCCCACCGCTGTCCCGGCAGACGATCCCCGCCACGTTCGAGAAATCGCGCCCACCCCCATCAATTGCTTGCAGAATATCCAAGAGTGTCCGGTCGCCTTCGTGCACAGCGGCTAGATCGAAATCGGGACAGCGCCGCAGTGTTTCTTCGGGGATTGCCGTGGCGTGCGGCCCCCCGATCGCGATGACGGCGTTGGGCCAGCGCGCCCGCGCCTCGCGTGCGACTCGCTCGGCCGGTAACGTCGTTAGTGTCGTCGTCGTGAATCCGATGAAATCCGGCTGGATCGATTCCAAACGCTCCAGAGTTTCGGCCAGGGAAAGCCCTTCCGCCGCCGCATCGATAATGAAGGCCGGATATCCCGCCTTGCGGGCTATTGCCGCCAGGATGGCCGAAGCCAGGCACGGCGAACTACTTCCCGATGAAGCGAGAGGGCCATACCGTTCCTCCAAGGTAACCGGTGGAGTCATAAAAACGGCAGCGGATTTGGCGGAAGAATTTATCATGCCGCCATTATGGCAGAAATGAGTTGGAAAATCAATACTTGACTGATTTGGTAAAGTTTAGGGACGGGAGCGTAGTCATCCCGCCCGCGATTAACAATCCCTATGTAACATTCACTGGTTTTTCTCAATGCCGGCGATAGAATGCGGTCAATTCTCATCGATCTTTTTCCGGCATATTGGGATTGAGAGAGTTGGTTGCTCTTGCGAAATACGCGGGCGGGGACGCCCGCGCTCCTTCATCACAATTCCTGGGAGGATAGCCGATGCTTTTCATGTCCTGGAACGTCAATGGAATTCGTTCCATTCTGCAAAAAGGTTTTCTCGATTTCGTGGCCGACAGCCAGCCAGATATTCTCTGCATCCAGGAGATGCGCGCCCTGCCCGAACAGGTCGATTTACCCATGAGCGGATATCATACGTTCTGGAATCCGGCGGAGCGCAAGGGATATTCGGGAACCGCCGTGTTCAGCCGCATCGAACCTATTCAGGCCACATTCGGCATCGGCATTCCCCTCCATGACCGTGAAGGACGTGTCGTCACGCTCGAGTTTGACGATTACTTTCTGGTGAACGTCTACACACCCAACGCCGGGCAGAATTTAGAGAGGCTGTCGTACAGACACAAAGAATGGGATCCCGCGTTTCTGGCGTACGTCAAGAATCTGGAGAAAATCAAACCGGTCGTTTTCTGCGGCGATCTCAACGTCGCCCATAAAGAGATCGACCTCGCCAATCCCAAAAAGAACGAAGGCAACGCCGGATTTACTCCCGAAGAACGCGCGGGCTTCGACCGGATCGTGGAGAGCGGATTTATCGATACGTTCCGCGAGTTCAACAAAGAGGGGGGACACTATTCGTGGTGGAGTTATTTCGGTCGGGCGCGGGAGAAGAACGTCGGCTGGCGTATCGATTATTTCTGCCTCTCTCCCGCACTGCGCCCGCGCCTTCAGGAAGCCTCGATTATGCCCCACATCATGGGTTCCGACCACTGCCCGGTGACTATTCGTTTAGAATGATTCTTGCCTGGTTCATGCTGGAGAGTTATACGAACCGTTCCAGTTTGGTGTAATGGGTCAGTTTTTCGTATTCGAACAGGGTGCTGAGGGCATAGTTGGAAGTGGGGATTCCGGCCTCTTCGACGGCGGCAGCGGGATTCAATCCACCGGCCACGATCATGCCGGTACGCCCCTCCTCGACGGGGAACTCCAGGAGGGATTGATTGGGTTTGCCAATCATGAGAATTTCACCCAGCCCGATCACGTCGAGTTGCCTGCGGATGCGATCCACCTGGGCCACAGTGGACGTGGGCACTTCGCGGAAGCTGGCGCCGATGCGGCCATGCCCCGTCTGCGCCGCCTCGCGCACACGGGTTAGTTTGCCCTTGATGAAGATTTCGAGAGGGTCGAGCGAAGTTCCGCTGTAATAGATCACGTCCGTAAAGCGAACCGGACGTCCGTGGTTGATTTCGAGCACTCCGCCAAAGCGGGATACGGTGGGAATGCGGGCGCCGAGCAGGATACCGTTGATGGTGACACTGCAGATCGTGCCGATGGCAGCCTTTCCGGCAGGCACGCAGTATCCGCCGATACGTTCGCCTTCCCGGGCGACGGCAATGTATTTGCCCACACTGAAATTGGCTTCGAAAACGGGGATCATTTCCCGGGCGGCGCGAGGAAGATGGAAGATGTCGAAGCAAGTAATATTCAGAACGATCAGGCCGGTACTAGTTGCGGGATCGAAGGTGATCTGGCAGGCCAGTTCGTCTACTTTGCTAGCCACGAATCCCACCCGTTCGGCGACGAGAGCGTTACGGA